>NZ_JAOQKF010000003.1:188560-236864 GCF_025567565.1 Muriventricola aceti
TAGTTGCTCTCATCGATGGGGGCGTCATCCATGTCCCGGCGGGCCAGGTCCTCGGCCAGAATATCAAAAAAGACGTTGTTTTCATATTCAATGATGGCCTCGTGGATGCCACCCTCCACAAAGGCCCTGGAGGGAACAACCTCCCCCTGGTACAGCTCGGCCAGATCAGGCATCCCCTCTAAAGCGGCCCGGCCGAACAGCAGACTCTCCACCTGGTCATAGTCGGCGAAACGCTGGTCTCCACGGGTGGAGTTCAGGATCCAGTTGCCGATGTATACCAGGTCCAGCAGACGGCGAAATTGCTTCTTACTCAATTCCAAGTTCATCGTCAGGACCTCCTTCCTTGGAATGGGTATCTATATTATAATCAAGTCTGAGGGATTGTCAAATAGGGGAACGGAGAAAAAACGGGTATTTTCCATGGAAATTTCCCCTTGTCTTTCCAGAGAAGATAACATAAAATAAAAAATACCTAGCTTCGCCCCCTCTGCCCTTTACAACCAGGGCGGGGAAGGGTATAATACCCCCTGCCCGGTGGCGGTCCGCCTCCGCGGCGCGAGAATGAATACCCTGGAGGGACTCATGGAAAAGGATGTCATCATCTCCATCAAAGGGACGCAGAAATACGACGGAGGGGAGCCCGGCGCTGTCGAGTTGGTCACCGCCGGGCGGCTGGCCCAGGACGAGGCTGGCTACACCCTCTCCTATCAGGAGAGTGAGCTCACCGGCCTGGAGGGGACGATGACCACCATCCAGGTGGAGGGGGAGCAGGTCACCCTGATGCGGGTGGGCGAGTTCAATACCCAGATGGTGTTCCGGGAGGGGCGGCGCCACCTCTCCATGTACAATACACCTTATGGCGCAATGGCCATCGGGGTGAATACCCGGCACCTGCTGGCCGAGCTGGACGACCACGGCGGGAACATCGAGATCGACTACTGTATCGAGGTGGACCACGCGGTAGCCAGCAGGAATATTTTTTGTATCCAATTTAAGGAGGCGGAGGGTTCCGGGAGCCTGAAGCAGTAGAGAAATATACAGACGCGGGACGGGCGATGGAGAGAAAGTCCGCGTGAGAAATGAGGATGTGATCGCTATGACAAATATGATCCAAGGCGCCAAGGCACAGGTGGCCAAACTGACCCAGGCGGCCTATGAGAAGGCCGCCGCCGAGGGCTTACTCCCCGCTGGAGCCGAGGTGAGGGCCACAGTGGAGATCCCCAAGGACACCTCCCATGGGGACTACGCCTCCTCCTTCGCTATGGCCGGTGCCAAGGCCCTCCATATGGCCCCCCGGCAGATCGCCCAGATTATCGTGGACCACCTGGAACTGGAGGGGAGCTACTTCCAGAAGGTGGAGATCGCCGGCCCCGGCTTTTTGAACTTCACTCTGGGCCCCAAGTGGTACGGCGAGGTGCTGTCCGCCGTGGAGACTGAGGGGGACCGCTACGGCTCCGGCGAGGAGGGCCGGGGCAAGCGGGTCATGGTGGAGTTCGTCTCCGCCAACCCCACTGGCCCCATGCACATGGGCAACGCCCGGGGGGGCGTGCTGGGGGACACCCTGGCCAATGTGCTGGCCCGGGACGGCTGGGACACCTGGAAGGAGTTCTACGTCAACGACGCCGGCAACCAGATCCACAAGTTCGCCGTGTCCATCAACGCCCGGTATATGCAGCTCCTTCTGGGGGAGGACAATTTCCCCTTCCCCGAGGAGGGATACCATGGGGATGACATCCGGGAGCTGGCCAAGGCCATCTATGAGGCCCACGGGGAAAGCTGGGGGAACCTGCCCGAGGAGGAGCGGCTGGACAAGCTGGCCGAATACGGCTTGTCGGTCAACATCCCCAAGATGCGGGAGGACCTGAAGAAATACGGCATCGTCTATGACCAGTGGTTTTTCGAGTCTGAGCTGCACAACAGCGGCTATGTGGAAAAAACGGTACAGATGCTCACCGAAAAGGGCTGGACCTATGAGAAGGACGGGGCCCTATGGCTGAACACCACTCAGTTGCTCAAGGAGAAATTCATGCGGGAGGGCAAGAGCCAGGAGCAGGTGGACAAGCTGGATCTGAAGGATGATGTGCTCCGCCGGGCCAACGGCTTCTACACCTACTTTGCCGCTGACATCGCTTACCACCGGAACAAGCTGGAGGTGCGAGGCTTTGATCTGGCCATCAACATCTGGGGCGCCGACCACCACGGCCATGTGGCCCGACTCCAGGCTGCCCTGGACGCGCTGGGGCTGGACGGCTCCCACCGGCTGGTCATTGTGCTGATGCAGCTGGTCAACCTGATGCAGGACGGCAAGCCTGTCCGAATGTCCAAGCGGTCGGGCAAGGCCATCGCCCTCCACGACCTGCTGGACGAGGTAAGCGTGGACGCTGCCCGGTACTTTTTCAATTCCCGGACGGCCACCAGCCCGGTGGACTTTGACCTGGACCTGGCGGTTCGCCAGGACAGCGACAACCCTGTGTACTATGTCCAGTACGCCCACGCCCGCATCTGCTCCCTGGTGAGCCGCCTGGCGGAGGAGGGAGCCAAGGTGCCCGCCGCCGCGGAGGTGGACGCCAGCCTGATGGCGGCGGCAGAGGAGTTGGCCCTGGTAAAGTCCTTGGCCCAATACCCCGAGGAGCTCCATCTGGCGGCTCGTGATTATGACCCCAGCCGCATCAACCGGTATCTGTCCGCCCTGGCTGGGGACTTCCATCGGTTCTATAATGCCTGCCGCATCAAGGGAGAGGAGTCCGCTGTGCTGTCCGCTCGGCTGAAGCTGGCGGACACAGTGCGTGCCGTTCTAGCTAACGGCCTAAAGCTGCTGGGCGTGTCCGCCCCAGAAAAGATGTAAAGAACGGGAAAACACGCCCCGACGGGGCGTGTTTTTCCAAAGGAGGATGAGCCATGGCAAAGCGTGAATGGTTCCCACGCCAGAGGGACGCCCTTCAGCGCCACCGCAACCTGATCACTTACCTGCTGGTGGTGCTGGGCCTGCTGGGCGCTCTAGTGGGCTGGGGGCTGCTGCCTGATATGGTGACCATCAGGCCCCCAACGGCGGCGAACCACCACTATGTCCCCAAGGGGCAGGGCTTGCTGCTCAATCTGGCAATGACGGAGATCTTTGCCGCCCTGTTTTGGCGCTGGCCAAGAGAGTGGGTCTATCTGGCTGGCTCCCTCATTGGGCTGCTGTTCACCTTTGCCCTGCTGTACAACAACCTGGTGTGAGGTGGCTATGGAACTGGATGCGCTGACTCGCCTGCTGGCCCGCCGCCAGCCCGGCCTGATGGACGCCACGGGGAGATATGCGGTACTGGTCCCCATGGTGAAGGGAGAGGAGGGCCTGTCCCTGCTGTACGAGGTCCGGGCCCATACACTCCGCCGCCAGCCGGGGGAGGTGTGCTTTCCCGGCGGCCGGATTGAGGGGGCAGAGTCACCGGAGGAATGTGCCCTGCGAGAAACGGAGGAGGAATTGTCCATCCCCCGGTCTGCCGTCCGGGTGCTGGGACGGCTGGACTTTATCGCCCACCGGGCCAACTTCATCATGTACCCTGTCCTGGCCCTGGTGGACAGGAGGGCGGTAGAGAAAATGTGCCCAAACTCGGCGGAGGTGGAGGAGACCTTTCTGGTGCCCCTCCGCCACCTGCTGGCCACCCAGCCCCTGGAGTATGACTATCAGCTGATTCCCCAGACGGGGGAGAACTTCCCCTATGAGCTGGTGGGCATCCCGCGGGACTACCGCTGGCAGCCGGGAGGAGAGAACGTCCCCATCTACCCCTGGAAGGGGCGGGCCATCTGGGGACTCACCGCCCGGATCACCCGCCATCTGGTGGCGCTGGTCCGCTCCCTGGAGAGGAACTGAAAACGGCCTGGCCGCATAGGCGGCCGGGCCGTTTTGCCTATGTCTGGTCAGGGGTGGTAGCCGATCTCAATGGCGGGATTGGCGGCAGCGAGGAGGGCCAGGGCCTCCTTCCCCTTCTCCTTGGACAGCACCTGCCCTCGGCGCAGCTGGCCGTCGGTCCCACGGACCATGAGGAAAAACTGGTCAAAATTGGCCCGGCCACAGCACAAATTGGCGTTGACCTCCTCCTGACGTAGATAGGCGTTCACAATCTGGCTGTATGGGAGATAGGTAGTGCCGGAAAATTTGGGAAAGAACAGACAGCTTTCCCCCAGACGCACCCGCCCCGCCTCCCAAGCGGCGGAAAATTCCCGGTCCAGAAGCTGCCGCTCCAGGACGGCGGTGGACAATTCGGGCTTGAATTTCATGGGGAACGCCTCCTCTCAATGGTATTGGATGAGAAGAATATAGCACAGAACAAATATTAACGCAAGTGATTCTTATTAATTGGATGGTATATTCCACCTTTGGAGGAAAGAGGCCAAAAAAGGTGGAAACAGGAGAAAAAATCTCCGTTTTCTATTGACAACCTTCTGCTCTGCTGATAAACTATCATAGCCGCATTGAACAGGAAAAGCACCAGATTTCCGGTCAGGGGAGTGAACGACCCGGCCGCAAGGGGACCCAGGTGTGACAAGCGGGGAACGGCCCCCTCCTGCGAGAGCGAGCCCGTAATGAAGGAGTTGAAACAAATGCAGGCAATCATCGTGACCGGCGGCAAGCAGTACAAAGTGAACGAAGGGGACACCCTGTTTATCGAGAAGCTGGAGGCCGAGGCCGGACAGACCATCACCTTTGACCAGGTGCTGGCCATCCTGGATGGGGACAAGGCTACCTTCGGCGCTCCCGTGGTGGAGGGTGCCTCTGTGGCTGCCACTGTCGTGAAGAACGGCAAGGGCAAGAAGGTCCGTATCTTCAAGTACACCCCCAAGAAGGGTTATCGGAAGCGTCAGGGCCACCGCCAGCCCTATACCAAGGTGCAGATCGGCGCTATTAAGGCCTGATGACCACCGTAACCTTTCAGACTGAGGGCAGCCGGATCGTGGGCTTCGAGGTGAAGGGCCACAGCGGTTATGCCCCGGAGGGAGAGGACATCGTCTGCGCCGCCATCACCAGCGCCGTGCGCCTGACCGAGTGCGCCGTCAACGACGTACTGGGGCTGGAGGCCGCTGTAAAGGTGAAGCAAAAGGACGCATCCATCTCCCTCAAGCTCCCCAGCGCTCTGGGCCAGACCAACGAGAGCACCTGCCAGACCCTTCTGGCGGCGCTGATGGTCCACTGTGTCCAGTTGGCGGAGGAGTACCCAGAAAATATTTCCGTCATGGAGGTGTAAGTTATGCTGAATATCGGTTTGCAGTTTTTCGCCCACAAAAAGGGCGTTGGTTCCACCCGGAACGGCCGTGACTCCGAGGCCAAGCGCCTGGGCGTCAAGCGGGGCGACGGACAGTTTGTGCTGGCCGGCAATATCCTGGTCCGTCAGCGCGGCACCCACATCCATCCCGGCGTCAATGTGGGTAAGGGCAGCGACGACACCCTGTTTGCTCTGAAGGACGGCAGGGTCAAGTTTGAGCGCCTGGGCAAGGATCGCAAGCAGGTTTCCATTGTGGAGATCGCCCAGTAATTTCGTTGCTTAACAGAAGGCCGCAAACGGACTCCGTTTGCGGCCTTTTTCCAGTCCCGGAATGTGACGCCCCGCCTTGGACAAGGATATGGGACAGAAAACGGGGAATATTGTGAAGGAGGATAAAATATGGACTACCGCAAATTTGAACAGGGCTATGTGCTTCGCCTGGACCCCGGCGAGGAGATCGTGGGCAGCCTGACCCGGCTGGTGGAGCAGGAGAGTATCCAACTGGCCAGCGTATCCGCTCTTGGGGCGGCCAACGACGTGACCATTGGTATTTTCAACACAGTGGAGAAGAAATACTACTCCCAGCGATACCAGGGGGACTATGAAATTTCCGCTCTGGTGGGGAATGTCACCCGTAAGGAGGGCGAGCCCTATCTCCACCTCCACATTACCATCGGCAATCCGGTCACCGGCCAGGTCCATGCCGGCCACCTGTCCTCCGCCACCATCAGCGCCACGCTGGAGCTGTTCCTCCAGGTGTGGGACGGCCAGGTAGGGCGGAAATTCAGCGATACAGTGGGGCTGAACCTGCTGGAATTTTGATTTGAGAGTGAGGAGGTGCCCCAGATGGCAGCGCCTTTTGTAGATACCGCAAAGATCACCGTCCGCTCTGGCAACGGGGGAAACGGTGTGGTCTCCTTCCACCGGGAGAAATATGTGGCGGCCGGCGGCCCCGACGGGGGCGACGGCGGCCGGGGCGGAAATATTGTGGTAGAGGTCAACGACCATATGTCCACCCTGATGGATTTCCGCTATAAGAGGAAGTATGTGGCGGGAAATGGGGGCGACGGCAGCGGCAAGCGATGTACCGGCAGGGACGGGGAGGACCTGGTCCTCAAGGTCCCCAGGGGCACTATCATCCGGGACGCCGAGACCAGGGAAATCATCAGGGACATGTCCGACGACAGGCCCTTCATCCTGTGTAAAGGGGGGCGGGGCGGCTGGGGCAACAAGCACTTTGCCACCCCAACCCGGCAGGTGCCCCGGTTCGCAAAGGCGGGCCTGCCCGGAGAGAGCCGGGATGTGGTGCTGGAGCTGAAGCTGCTGGCCGACGTGGGGCTGGTGGGTTTCCCCAACGTGGGCAAGTCCACCCTGCTGTCGGTGGTCAGCCGGGCCCAGCCCAAAATCGCAAACTACCATTTTACCACCCTGTTTCCCAACCTGGGGGTGGTCTATGTGGAGGATGGGGTGTCCTTCGTCATGGCCGACATCCCCGGCATCATCGAAGGGGCGGCGGAGGGCGCTGGCCTGGGCCACGATTTCCTGCGGCATATCGACCGCTGCCGGCTGCTGGTCCATGTGGTGGACGTGTCGGGCAGCGAGGGCCGGGACCCAGTGGCCGACTTTGAGGCCATCAATGAGGAGCTGGCCCAATACTCCCCCGAACTGGCTGGGCGGAAGATGCTGGTGGTGGCCAACAAGGTGGATATCATGGAGGACCCCGCCCTGCTGGACAAGCTGCGGGCCCATGTGGAGGGAAAGGGACTGGAGCTCTTTGAGATGTCCGCCGCCGCCCACCAGGGCACCCAGGAGCTGATAAAGCGATGCGCCCAGGAGCTGGCCCAGCTGCCTCCCGTGGTGGTGTACGAGCCCACCTATGTGGAGCGGCCCCCGGAGGTGGATACCGAGGGAGAGGTCAATATCCAGGAGTTTGACGGCACCTGGGTGGTGGACGCCCCCTGGCTCCAGCGGCTTATCGCCAACGTCAATTTCTCCGACTATGAGAGCCGCAACTGGTTCGACCAGAAGCTGCGCCAGTCCGGTCTGTTCGACAAGCTGGAGGAGATGGGCATCAAGGACGGGGATATCGTGTCCATGTACGACCTGGAGTTCGAATACCAAAGGTAATTTTATCTATAAAAACACCGTTCCATAATTTCGGAACGGTGTTTTTCGTATATGGAGGAAATTTTTTCGTACTGTATTTACATAAAGCTTTTGATTTTAGAATCTTATATAAAATTTTGTTGCCCGTTACTATATTTCCTAAAAAATAGTAGAAGATCCGTTATTCCTGAAATTCCGACTAGTTGTTTTTTGAAGGGCTTTTGGTATATTACGGTATAACTTTATGCACACAGTAAAGTAGTGTAAACCAAGACGTAGTAAGTCTATTGGTAAAATCCAGCTTTGCCGTCAACTAACAGAATAAAAAAATATACAGGCAACAATATAGACGATTACGAGGCCGCCAGCAAGAAAACCGATATTTGTATTCGTACGGTTAAGCAAATGTTTAGCAATACATTTGGCTACCCAAAGAGGGCAAAAATAGAGTGAACAGTCCATACAGGAATAGTTGGGTAATGAATTTAGGAGGGCTATCAAAAGACTAGGACGGACCTGCATCTATTTCTATAAGTTTGTTGATAGAGGAAGTATCTGTACTTAAAAATGGGGGGTAGGTCTATTTATATAAGACATACACTATTTTACTGCTATTACTGCCGAATATGTGTCAGAAGGAAATTTGGTCCCTTGCGTATGTTAGATATGGTATGAAACGATTTATATTGCTGTCTTCCCATTATCCAAAGGTCATGACAAAGTTACGCGCCTTCTTTCTTCTACCTTTTTCCTTCTACCTTACATCCAGGAATAAAAACGGCTACACCATAGGAGAGGGAACAGTGAAATGGTAAAATGTATACCAGTGAAGCCGAGTTAGCGTAGATTGACAACAGGAAATGCCCCCAAGATCCCTCCACGGTATCCGCGGGGGGATTTTTATGCCCATAAGCAATTAGATATGGTCATACTGCCCAATGATGATAGAGGGCTTTCCTATATGAGAGGGCGGCGAGATATATTTTTGCATAAAACGCTAGAGAAATCGTTTCAAATATAAACAATTTTTACAAGTCAAATGGATTGATATGAAAAGAAACAAAAGTTAGGATTTGATTAAGTAAATGATATATAGGGATGTCTTTTCTCAAACTCATTTTCAAAGATTAAGGATGTTCCAAAATAAAGCAGTTTGAATGAGGGAATGTCATGATTAAGCTACTGGTTATTGCAGATGATTTTACTGGGGCTTTGGACACAGGAATACAATTTAAGGCTAAAGGGACCTTGGTTCGAGTATATACCCCCCAAAACCAGAATATTTTTGCTGGGCTGGAACAGGGAGTCCAAGTGCTTATTATTGTTGCTGAGACTCGGCATATGCCTCCAGCAGAGGCTGGAGAGATCGTGGCAAAGATCGTGAGTCAGGCCCAGCAGGCCTCTGTCTCCTGTATCTATAAAAAGATAGATTCCGCATTGAGGGGCAATATAGGCAGTGAACTTTCTGCTATGCGGGCTGCGGCCCATGGTAAACAGCTCCATTTTATTCCGGCCTTTCCTAAAATGAATCGAGTAACAGTAAATGGCATCCACTATATTGGGCAGGTCCCAGTGGCAGACAGCGTGTTCGGTTCTGACCCTTTTGAGCCAGTCAGGCACTCAAATATCCAGAACATAATTGGGGAGCAAAGTAATATACCAACATATTTAGTCGCTGCGGGAGAAGACATACCCGATAAAGAAGGTATTTTGATTTATGATGCAGTCACCGACGAGGACCTTCTTCAAATCGCTCAAAGATTGAATGACTGCCATCAGCTGAAACTGCTGGCGGGTTGTGCCGGATTAGCCGCGGTATTGCCAAAATTGCTAAATCTGACACAGTATGACTGTAGACGACCCGCTATGAATCCACGCCTCATCACCGTGTGTGGTAGCATCAATCCCATCACTATAGAGCAGTTGGACACTGCGGAAAAGAATGGCATGCATCGTATCCGATTGACACCACAACAGAAATTGGATCCCACCTGGTTGGAGAGTGAGGATGGAGAGTGTGTTCTTGCTCAATGGCTGAACAAGCTCCAACATAGTACAGCCGCTATAATCGATTGTGGAGGACCGGAGGAAGCTGAGGAGACCCGCAGCTATGCGCTGACTAGGGATATGAATATAGAAGCGACAAGAAGCGCTATTGCCCAGTCTATGGGAAGACTATTAGAGCGGATGCTCGAAGGCGGTTTGGAAGCGACACTGATGCTGACTGGTGGTGACACACTGTTGGCATTTATGAGGGAAATTAATCAAGACAGTTTGATTCCAGTGTGTGAACTGGTGCCTGGGGTGGTTCTTTCCCGAACAGAGTACAATGGGAAACGAATCAATCTAATTTCAAAATCCGGAGGATTTGGTTCAGCGGAATTGCTGACTGATCTAGCCAAAATAATTGCCCACAGTGGCGAGGAGGAATTAGTATGCTGAAAGAATACAATTTGAAAATGCCCCACGCAGTATATGGTGGAGAGAATGCCATCGGGAACATCACTGCTATTATTCAAAACTGTAGAGCAAAACGGGTAGCTATGTTTACAGATAAAGGCATCGAAGGCTGCGGCTTGTTCGCCTTACCTGAGGAAGCTGTGAAGGCATCTGGTGCCGACTACTATGTGCTGGATGATCTTCCCGCAGAACCTTCCTATAAAGCAGTTCAAAAGTTAGTTGACCAATTCAAGGCATCCGGTGCAGACCTAATTGTCGCTTGCGGTGGCGGATCGGTAATGGACGCAGCAAAACTCGCTAGCGTACTAGTAACAGACCAGTATGGTGTAAAGGAGCTGCTGGACAAGCCTGGTCAGGCACAGAAGTGTGTCCCTATCATTCTTATCCCTACGACTGCTGGAACGGGGGCAGAGGTTACCCCAAATGCTATCGTGGCCGTACCAGAAAAGAACTTGAAGGTGGGCATAGTTAACGAAAATATGATCGCAGACTATGTGATCTTGGATGCCAGAATGATCAAAAATTTGCCCAGGAAAATTGCGGCGGCTACTGGGGTAGATGCCTTAGCCCATTGTATCGAGTGCTTTACTAGCAACAAAGCGAACCCTTTCAGTGATTTGTATGCACTAGAAGGTCTGGATCTAATCTTGAATAATATCATGGATGCTTGTAACGATCCGGAGGCCATGGAGGCCAAAAACCGGATGCAGATCGCCGCTTATTATGGGGGATTAGCCATCACGGCCTCTGGTACTACAGCGGTTCATGCACTGAGCTATCCATTGGGCGGCAAGTACCATATTGCCCATGGCGTTTCTAACGCAATCCTGCTGGCCCCTGTCATGCGATTCAATGAGCCTGAGTGCCGAGAAAGATTTGCTGTCGCTTATGACCGCTGTGTCCATGGAGAGAAGACCTGTGTGACTGTGGAAGAAAAGAGCGCGTACATGCTGGCCTGGATGGAGAAGATCGTCAAGGATTTGGACATTCCAACCAGTCTAAAAGAGTTTGGCGTTCCGGCGGAAGACCTAGACGGCTTAGTAGAGGCTGGGATGCAGGTCCAGAGACTACTGGTCAACAATATGCGACAGGTTACTCCTGAGGATGCCAGGGCATTGTATCTTGAAATACTTTAATTTAGAGGAAGAAGGAAGCAAAAATGATGCAGATTGAGTTAAAAGGCATTATCCCGCCAATCCTCACTCCTATGAATTCGGATGAGTCCGTTAACTTGGATGTGCTGCGGGAGCAAATTGAACGAATGATTGAGGGCGGCGTTCACGGCCTGTTTCCCTTTGGAACAAATGGTGAGGGCTATATACTAAGTGAAAAGGAAAAGATTGAGGTGCTGGAGGTTACTATTGACCAAGTAAATGGCAGGGTACCCGTCTATGCCGGCACAGGCTGTATTTCCACTGCTGACACGATTCGAATGAGCAAAAAGGCTCAGGAATTGGGCGCGGATGTTCTGTCCATTATTACCCCGAGCTTTGCCCTGGCCTCTCAGAAGGAGTTGTATAACCACTATGCTGAGGTGGCCAAGCATGTGGATATTCCCATCGTTTTGTACAATATCCCGGCACGTACTGGCAACAAGTTGCTGCCGGAAACCGTTGCCAAGCTGGCGAAGGATGTGGATGTGATTATGGGGGCCAAGGATTCCAGCGGCGACTGGGACAACTTGCAGGCATATATCAACCTGACCAGGGATTTGGACAAGGGCTTTAAAGTCCTGTCTGGAAACGACTCTTTAATCCTTCCTTGCTTGAAAGCGGGAGGGGCCGGTGGTATTGCGGGCTGTGCTAATGTGTATCCCCATGTATTGGCCTCCATTTATGATTTGTTTAAAGCCGGTAAACTGGAGGAAGCTGAAGTGGCCCAGGAATCCATCGCTTCATTCCGGGCGATATTTAAATATGGAAATCCCAACACCGTAGTCAAAAAGGCTGTTTCCATGCTGGGCTATCCGGTGGGCGACTGTCGACGCCCCTTCAACTACCTATGTGACGAGGGGGTAGAGGAGTTGAGAAAGGTGCTGAAAGAAAACGCGGATAAGGGCATGTGCTGAGGAGGAAGAAAATGGACAGACCGATTTTGGGTATTTCAATGGGGGATCCCTTCGGCAATGGCCCGGAGATTACGGTCCGGGCCTTGGCGAACAAGGGCATTTATGACCGTTGCAGGCCCCTGGTTGTAGGGGATATGAGCAGCATGGACTATGCCCTTCGGGTGGCCAAGAAAGTAAGAGGCGCCACGCTGACCCTTAACCCAGTCAAGTGTGTGGAAGAAGCCAAGTTTACATATGGAACTATCGACGTGCTAGACCTGGGATTAGTAGCTGTAGATCAAATTCCAGATACTGCTGACCAGGATGTGCCGCAACCTTTCGGCATAGGCGCTTGCCGGTTAGGTGGTGAGGCATCCTTTCGGTATGTGGAGAAAGTGATTCAAATGGCCATGGCGGGCGAGATAGATGCTACTGTTACTAATGCTTTAGCCAAAGAAGCGATCAATATGGCCGGTCATCACTACTCCGGTCATACTGAGATTTATGCTGACTATACCAAAACTGACAAGTATACTATGATGCTGGCCCATAACGACCTGCGGGTGGTTCATGTATCGACCCATGTTTCCCTGAGAGAGGCCTGCGATCTTGTGAAAAAGGAGCGGGTACTGGAATGTATCCGCATTGCTAATGAGGGATGTAAAGCTTTAGGGATTGAGAAGCCTAAGATCGGCGTGGCAGGCTTAAATCCTCACTGCGGGGAGAACGGGATGTTCGGTCGAGAAGAGATTGAGGAGATACAGCCCGCTGTTGACGCGGCCATGGCTGAAGGAATCTGGATTCCTGAGAAAAAACCTACACCGCCTGATACCGTGTTTTCGAAGGCGCTGGGCGGCTGGTATGACATTGTTGTAGTCATGTATCATGACCAAGGCCATATCCCCCTGAAAGTGAAGGGATTTGTCTATAACAAAGCTGAGAGGCACTGGGATGCTGTAGCGGGAATCAATGTTACTCTGGGACTTCCTATTATCCGGGCCAGTGTGGACCATGGTACTGGCTTTGGCCATGCAGGTAACGGACACGCAAATGAGTTGAGCTTGGTCAACGCCATGGATTATGCAATCACTCTGGCGAACCATAAGAAAAGGTAAGGAGGGGACCCTATGAAATTCGTTATGACCCAGGCTGTTTGTCCAGAGGGGATGGAGCTGCTGAAGGATACAGCTGACATCTATGTGGCAGATGACCAGGACCCTAATAACTATTTGGACCAAATGCGGGATGCGGATGCACTTATTGTCAGAATCGCCAAATGTGATGGACATGCTATTGAGCATAGCCCCAACCTGAAGGTTATCGGCAGGACCGGAGTGGGCTATGACACAGTAGATATAGCAGCTGCGACCGCAAAGGGCATCCCGGTTGTAATTACTCCGGGGGCAAACAACCGAAGTGTAGCCGAACATACTGTAGCCATGATATTTGCCCTGTCTAAAAATTTAATAGAGGGGCAAAACGAAATGTGCACGGGTAACTGGGAGATTCGTGGGGCCAAGAAGGCTTTTGAGTTGGAAGGAAAAACAGTTGGCGTAATTGGGTTAGGCGCCATTGGCCGGGAAACTGCCAAGATATGCCGGGGCTGCGGCATGAAACTGGCCGGTTATGACCCCTTCCTGGAACAAGAAAAGATTGAGGCTTTGGGAGCTGACTACTATGAAAATTACGAAGATCTGCTGAAAATCAGCGACGTAGTTACTATCCATGTCCCTCTTACAGAGGAGACCCGAGGCATGATTTCTAAGAGACAACTGTCTATGATGAAGCCGACAGCTCTACTTATTAATTGTAGCCGGGGAGGGATCGTCAATGAGTCTGACTTAGTGGAAGCTTTAAAAGAAGGTGTTATCGCTGGGGCAGGTACCGATGTGTTCTGTAGTGAACCACCCAGGGCAGATGATCCACTGCTTACCTGTCCAAACTTGGTCCTCAGCCCCCACTCAGCCGCCCAGACCCGGGAGGCAGTCATTAAGATGGCGCAGATGTGCGTTAAGGGGTGTCTGGCAGTATGCCGAGGGGAGAAATGGCCGTATGTAGCAGACAAAGCAGCATATGACCATCCCAGATGGGCAGGCAAAGATTGGGCCCAGGTATGAGTCCCATAGAAACAGCTATAAAGAATTTGAGCCGAAAACGGCTGATCATGATGGCGGCAAATCTGCTGTACTTTCTGGCTCTTCTCATTGCGGGAGTTGCGCTTTTCTTGGTAGGGATTGGGCCGATGGGCTATATGGTGGCAGGTATTCTGCTGGCTGTCTACCTGCTGCTGGTCAGGCCGCTGAACCGCCGATATATTGGGTGTGTCCGTGGGGCCATCTTGACCTATGCTGTCTGCGCCTGCTTGGACCAATTTGAGTACAGGCCTAAAGACGGCGTGGACCAGGCCGCGGTTCTGTCGGGCGGTTTGGGCTGCTCTGGTAGCGGACGAGCTTTTTTGAGCCGAGAGCTAGTCCGGGGCCAAATGGGAGACATCCAGGTGGAGTTGGCAGATGTGACGTTTCCTGTTGTGGAAAATGGCTTGAACGCTATGCTCAGTGGGTGCTATATCAGGATAACCTATCCGGGGATTCAATTTGTCCCCCTTTGGATAGAGGGAGAGGAAATGCCGGAACTGCCCAAACAGGAAAAGAAGCTGATTAAACAGATTGGATCTATGGCGGCCAATGGCCTATTTCTTTGCATAAAAGGGGACAGACTGGAACTGATTCTGCGGGGGCGATTCCTCGGATATCGGATCAATCCTTTGATGCCTATCACGGAGCGCAGCATAACGTATAACCCTCTTCCAGAGCTGGGGTGGGCGCTTCAGTTGGTTCGCTTGCACAAGAGGGAAGAGATGTGACTTGCCGTTGGAAAGGAAAATACGATGGAAATTAAAGAACAATCTGGTCTTCGTGCGGTGCTAGCAGATGTAGAATTGCCGCGAATGGCCATGATTAGACAAAAATTCCCCAGAGATGGAATAGAGGATGTTGCTGCCTATCTGATGGAAAAGCTGGATCGAGAGGACTTGCGGTCCCGTATTAAGCCTGGAATGCGGGTGGTTCTCACCGGCAGCAGTAGAAAGATTGCCAATATGCCGCTGATCCTGAGGGAATTGGCTGACTATGTGAGGGCGCAAGGCGCTCATCCCTATATCATACCAGCGATGGGTAGTCACGGAGGTGCTACGGCGGAAGGACAACGGGAGATTCTAGAGAGTTATGGAATTACAGAGGAGGCCTGTCGATGCCCCATCTTCTCCAGTATGGAAACTGTGCAGGTGGGTTCTCTCTCCAACGGCGATGAAGTGCGAGTGGATCGCTTTGCGTATGAGGCGGACGCAGTCATCGTTGTGGGGCGGATCAAAGCCCATACAGCATTCCGGGGAGCTTATGAGTCAGGCCTGGTCAAGATGATGGCCATTGGTATGGGAAAACGTGAGGGAGCAGACTCCCTGCACCGGGCGGGATTTCAATGGATGGGGGAACGGCTTCCACAATATGCCAAGGTGATTTTTGATCACACCAATATAATTTTTGGCGTAGGTACTATCGAAAATGAATTTGATCAGACCTGCCGGATCGAGGTCCTTCCCGCGGAGGAAATCTTTGACAAAGAGCCCGAACTGCTGCTTTTTGCTAAAAGCCGCCTTCCCCGGCTTCTAATGCCGGAAACGGACGTGCTGCTGGTGAGAGAGATTGGGAAAAATTTTTCAGGCAGCGGCATGGATCCTAATGTGACAGGGACTTTTGGGACGCCTTATGCTACTGGCGGTATTAAAAAAGAGAGGGTAGTAGTATTGGACATCTCCCCCGAAAGTCACGGCAGCTATATTGGACTTGGAAATGCGGACACGACGACAAAGCGCGTGTTTGAAAAGCTAGATACCAATGCCACCTATTTCAACATGATCACCTCGACTGTGCTGGGTGTGGGAAAGATTCCGATGGTGTTGGAGGACGACAAAATGGCACTTCAAGTCGCGGTACGTACGCTGACAAAAGCGGACAAGAATCATGTTCGGATGGTTTATATCAAAAACACGCTGTCCCTGGAAACGATCATGATTTCTGAAACACTTCTGGAGCAGATGAGAGGCAGAGAAGATATTGAGATATTAGAAGAAGCGAGACCCCTGCGTTTTGACCAGAAGGGCAACTTGCTGGATTTGATATAAACAGGATAGATTGATCAGAAAGGAAGAGAAAAGGGTATATGAAAAACAGCAAGTATAGGCTGGATATTATCCCCGGTACGGTAATTTTTATTTTCTCGATATGGTATTTGCTCAATATCCCTGGGATCCCCACTTTCACCGGCCTGGGAGCCACTCCCTTGACTAACCACTTTGTGCCTTATCTATGGGGTGGGGCCATGCTGGTGTTGAGTCTGTGGCTGATTGTAAGAGGGATGAAGAAGCGCAAAGCCTATAAGGCCGAAGGCGGTGTGACGCAAAAAAATTCTATGATAGCAGCATTGGTCGAGAAGCGAGAGGTTGTGGTCAGTTTCGTGGCTCTGGGCCTGTATGTGGGATTAATGGGGCCCATTGGGTTTGTACCTACTACAATCCTGTATGTATTTGTACAGATCCTGGTGCTTACTCCGGGCGAACATCGGAAAAAGAATGTGCTGCCCGCAGCGATTACAGCTATTATTACAGGCTGTCTCCTGTTCTATATCTTCAGATACATGCTGAATGTCCTACTTCCCATTGGACTCCTGAGTATATTCGGACTGTAAAGGAGGGCTAAAAGAATGATTGTTCAAGGCTTAATGGAAGTCCTTCAGCCCATGACTATTGCTCTAATAGCCATAGGTACAGTGGTGGGTATCATCTTTGGTTCCATCCCAGGCTTGACCGCCACCATGGCTATTGTTATGTTCCTGCCGGTCACTTACTCAATGACAGCCTCGGAAGGTATTTCGATGCTGATGGCACTTTACATTGGCGGTATTTCCGGCGGCTTGATTTCCGCTATTCTGTTGAATATTCCCGGTACACCTTCCTCTGTAGCCACCTGTTTTGATGGAAAACCAATGGCAGACAAGGGCGAGGCAGGCAAAGCGCTAGGCACCGGTGTGGTGTTCTCATTTATTGGAACCGTCATTGGCATTGGCCTGCTTGTGGTACTGGCTCCTGTGCTGTGTGACTTTGCGCTTAAGTTCCAGGCATATGAGTATTGTGCCCTGGCTGTTTTCTCCCTGTCCATGGTTGTCGCCCTTACAGGACATGATATGCCGAAGGGCCTGATTTCCGCTGTGCTGGGGGCTTTGCTGGCTACAGTTGGCCTTTCGCCCATTGACTCCAAGCCTAGGTTTACCTTCGGTATGTATCAGTTGAACAACGGTTTTGCCCTTGTAGTTCTGTTAATCGGTCTGTTTGCCATTTCCGAGGTCATGGCCTATGCCGAAACAGTGCGCCAAAAACAGGATTACACCATTCGACAGGACGTAAAAATCAGGGGCGTTGGCTTCTCTATGAAGGAGTTTGTGAGTAATATTCCAAACGCCATTGTATCCGCGCTGATTGGTGTCGGCATTGGAATTCTGCCAGGCATCGGTGGCGGTGTGTCTTGTATGATCTCCTATACTGTATCCAAGAACACCTCCAAACGCCGCGAACTGTACGGGACAGGTATCATGGATGGCGTGGTAGCCTCTGAGACCGCCAATAATGGAACGATAGGCGGCGCTATGATCCCTCTCCTTTCCCTGGGTATTCCCGGCGATGCTGTTACCGCAATGTTACTAGGTGGACTCCAGGTGCATAATGTGGCGCCAGGGCCCCTGATCTATGAGAAGAACGGCGTGGTGGTCTATGCGATCTTCTTTGCTATGGTATTAGCCGCGATTTTTATGCTGGTGTTCATGATGCTGGGTATGCGATTTTTCATATCTGTATTAAAAGTACCCAAGAATTATTTGCTTCCGGTGGTTGTAGTGCTATGCGCCATTGGCGCTATCGGAAACGCCAATATGCTCTTTGATACCTATGCCATGGTTTTATTTGGCCTGATGTCCTATTTGCTCGTAAAGGCCAAGATCCCAACGGTCCCTATGATCCTTGGATTTATTTTAGGCCCGACCTTTGAGCAGAACCTGCGCCGCGTATCTCAGCTGGCCTCTAGCGATCCCTTCTGGAATCATCCGATTTTCTGTGTATTGATCATTGCGACGGTCTTGGTGGTCATCTTCTCTGCCCGTGCGAACCTGAAAGACGCGAAACGTGCAGAAGAAGCTGAGGCTATCAAGATGGCTGCCAGCGGTGATGAATAAATAAAAGCCAAAAAGAAAGGAAGAACAAGATGAAAAGAATGATCTCTCTGATGCTGAGTGCAGCTATGGTGCTGGTTATGGCTACCGGCTGCGCCAATCCTGGAACACCCTCTTCGGGGGATGACAAGAGCACTACCAGCGCCTCTACTTCAAATGCTCCCAGCGATCCCAATGCTGCGGAGGGTTGGCCCGACAAGACGATCAACATCTATATGACCCACGGAGCCGGTGGTGATACTGACTATATGGGGCGTCAGTTGGCCACTGCGCTGGAAAGTGAGTTGGGCGTGTCTGTGGTCGTCACCAACGTGACCGGCGCCAACGGCGCTACCTGTATGCAGCAATATAAGGATGGAGAGACCGACGGTTACACCTTTATTGCCACTAATACTGCGGCGCTAAACGGCAACGAAGCGACCGGCATGGTGGACTTCGGCTATGATGCTTTTGAGCCAGTAGCGGTGTATGGAATGCAGTCCGGTGAGAATATCGTTGTTCCCGCGGATTCCCCCTATAATACCTTGGAGGAACTGATCGAAGCCACCAAGGCCAATCCTGGTCAGATCAAGTTGGGCATCTCTACCGGCGGTGGCGTATACATTCTGTCCTGTGTTCTGGCCAACCTGGGTGGCGCTCAATTCAATATTATTGACGCAGGCGATGGCGCCACTCGTCTGACTGCTCTGTTGGGCGGCGAGATCGACGCTACCTCCCTGCCCTATTCCACTGCGGCTGACTATATTGAGAACGGTCAGCTGAAGAGCCTATGCACCGTACTTTCCAAGGCCCCTGACCTGATCCCAGATCAGCCTGCGGCCAGCGAGTTGATCCCTGAGCTGAAGCTAGATACGGAGTATGTTCTTCTGGCGCCTAAGGGGACTCCTGCTGAAATTGTTGAGGCTATGAATGCCGCCATCCTAGACGTTACCGCTACGGACGATTGGAAACAAATGGTGAATGATTACTGCTTCCAGAATCCCTTTGTACTTAACGTGGAGGAAACCCTTGCGAATTTGAAGGAGCAGCGTGACCTGTTCCAAAGCTTTGTGCCCTTCCTGTGATTCGAGGCCGTCGAATAAACAACAGGGGCCCCCGCCAAAGCGGGGGCCCCTCCTGTATAAAAGTGATTGAACACCTGGTCGGTTAGATATCATCCCAGTGCTGTCAGCTATGGTAAAAATGCCATTGGGGATATGAATGAGCGAGACACAGCTGCATGGTTTTACCGCTGGCAGGCCCGCTGTAATAGTAGTATGCTTACATGTCTTGCGTTCTATGGGAAAGAGGAAAAGAAATGATGAGAGAAAACAAACTGCGCAGGATCTTACAGGAAGGAAAGACATCGGTGAGTACTCGTATGTGGTCCACTTGGCCGATCTTCACCGAAACTTTAGGTGCCTGCGGAAACTTTGACTACATGGAATTTGTAGCGGAATACGCTCCATTCACACAGATGGATCTGGAGAACATGGCCCGGGCAGCTGAACTGTATGAAATGGGCACTATGATAAAGGTGGATTTTCAAAATCGATTTTATGTGTCACAAAAGGCGGTAGCCTCTGGATTCCAAGGGGTCAATTTTGCTGATTGCCGGACTCCGGAGGATGTGTATGCTTCTGTCAGAGCCATCCGTCCGTTGGTAGAAGGCACAGATGGCGTATATGGATGTCCAAACCGGCGATTCATCAGCAGCCCGAATGGAGTATCCCAGTTGGAGCATATTCAACGGCTTAACGATATTGTACTATGCTTCATGATCGAAAAGCGGGAGTCTGTGGAACGGATTGAGGAGATCTGCGATATCCCAGGCGTAGATATGGTGCAATTTGGCCCGGCGGACTACTGCATGAGCCGTGGCTGGAATCGAGCGGATCATACACAGGAGTTTAAGCAGGCTGAACGACAGGTCATCTCAGCGGCCTTGCGGCATGGTGTTCAGCCGAGATGTGAGATCAATTCGCCCGCAGAGGCCCAGTATTACATCGACTTGGGCGTCCGGCATTTCAGCCTTGGAGATCAGATGGCAAAGCTGCGGGAGTTCTGGAATGGCCAGGGGAAAGAGATGAGGGACATTTCCAGAAGTCTGGATTGATAAAATGGGGGAAACCGGCTTGGCCGATTTCCCCTTCCAGCAGGTTTGGCATTCTATATGCTGGGACTGAGTTAAGCGGTGATGCCAAGCCACCAAACGATAAACTCATCGCCACCCATTCCGAACAGCTCGCTTTTAGTTCGCCTCCCAGAGGCCACTTCGATGAGAGCATCGAAAATTTCCTGCCCCATCTGCTCCAAAGTTTTTTCCCCATCGATAACAGCGCCGGCATTGAGGTCAATATCATCCTTTTGGCGGAGATAGAGGGGGGTATTGGAAGAAATCTTTAGAGTGGGGAAGTGCTGGCTGCCATAGCAGGAGCCCCGGCCAGTGGTAAAAGCGCAAAGATTGCAGCCGCCGGAAAACATGGCTGCAGCGGATACCGGATCATAAGAAGGAGAGTTCATGATGTTAAGGCCGGGAGTGGTAACAGGTTCCGCATAGCCAACTACATCGTTGAGTGGGGTGCTCCCGCCTTTTTTCGCGCTTCCAAGAGCTTTTTCCAGGACATTGGTGATGCCGCCAGCATTATTGCCGGGGGTAACTTTGCCATAGATTTGAGAGTCCTTTCCACGGCAGTAGTCCAGCCACCACCGCATGATGTCGATGAGCTTTTGCGCTACCTGGGGAGATCTGGCGCGTCGGACCAGTGCTCCTTCCACACCGAGTAGCTCGGTGGGTTCTGTGAGGACTGCGGTACCGCCGTTCTGGATCAGAAGATCGATTGCCTTGCCCAGCGCTGGATTGGCTGAGGAACCAGAGAAAGAGTCGGAGCCGCCACATTCCAGTCCGACCTTCAGATGAGAAACAGGTACCTCCTGGCGAACAGAATGATTGGCGAGGGAAAGCATGGCCTCTACCATAGAGATGCCCTTTTCCACTGATTTTCGGGAGCCGCCCTCCTCTTGGATTACCAAGCGACCCAGTGTGGGACTGGGGACTAGACCTGCTTCCTGAAAAAAGTTGTCGATATTGTTAGACTCACAGCCCAGGGCACATACAAGGGCGCCTGCTATATTGGGGTTCTTGATAAGGCCGCCCAGTACCCGGCGCAAATAGATCATGGGGTCACCGGACTTCTCCAGACCGCAACCGGAAGATGTGATGAGGGGAACCACGGCGTCTACATTGGGATAAGCGGACAATATCTCTGGGGTAAAGTGGTTGGCAATTTTTCTGGCCACGGTTGCGGCACAATTGCTACATACGGTGACAGCAATACAGTTCCGTGTGCCGACTAGCCCGTTAGGCCGCACATAGCCCAGAAAAGTACGCTGTTCCTGGGCCGGTAGAATGGGGACTGGGGTGTAATCAGCACAGTAATGGTAGACTTCTTTGATGGTATCAAAACGGATGTTGTGGTTATGGACATGATCTCCAGGAGAGATATTCTGGGAAGCATAGCCGATGACTGTATTGTATTTTAAGATTGGCTCACCTTGGGCGATGGGGCGTATGGCCACCTTATGCCCGATAGGGATGTCCTGCCGGATGGTCAGACCATCTGGGGTAAGTACAGTGCCAGCCTCCGCTGCGGCACGGAGCACTGCTATATTGTCGGCTGGATCCAGATGAATCAGGATGAAGTTGTCGGCCATGTCACTCACCCCCGTTTCTACATATATTGCCTCAGCGTGGCAATGTGGGCATCGATGCGCTTTCGCTCCTCAACAGTGATAGGTTCAGTGGGGCGGCATACCCGTTCGCTGGCAAAGCCGAGGGTGCTGATGGCGTACTTGGTGGAAGCGGTCTGACTCTTCGCCATAGGGTAAAGCTTACAGATCTCATCTACAATGGCGCCCCATTTCATGGCTTCCGAAATATTACCGGCCTTTCCATATTCATACAGTTTGATGTGAGCCTTTGGAAACAGGGGGGCCAGAGAAGGGATATACCCGTCGGCTCCCATAAGCATACTGGGGACTGCCAGATTTGTAGAGCCCTGGTGTACTAGAAAATCTGTGCCTTTAAAGTGATTAAGCAGCTTGATAAAAAGAGGATAATTACCAGATGTGTCTTTTACACCGATGACCTTGTCTATTTTAGATAACTGGATGATGGTATCTGCTGTAAGCAACTGACCGGTAAAAGGCGGGATGTTGTATATCATCAGATTTGCGCTGGTGTTGCGGCTGATTTGCTCAAAATGCTGGACGGTTTCATCTTGTGTTGCGTGACGGGCATAGAACACAGGAGTAATCACAGCAGTCTGGCCACCCATATCTTCAAAACGCTTTACATTTTCTATGGCGCGCTGGGTACTGGAGTCCATACAACCGGCAATAACAGGTACTCGGCCAGCACAATGGTCCAAGGTGATTTGAATGGCTCGATCCCGCTGTTCCTGTGTCAAAGCCATACATTCGCCGTTTGATCCACACACAAAAATACCATGGATACCGTTGTTGATACAGTGGTCAATTAGGGCCCGCAGAGCCTTTTCATCTACCTTTTCCTGATCGTCAATAGGAGTAATGATCGGCGGAATGACGCCGATAATCTCTTTCTTGCTCATAAGGAATACCTCCTGATATTTGATGTATCCAGTATAAGGATAGACAAGAGAAAAGTATTGATATAAAGCACTCTTTCATTTATACTTTTCGCTCTATCTATTATCAGAACGGTAGGATTAGTACCAGTGAAAATGGAAAAGTTGAAAAGGATACGGGTACAGGCGAAAAAGATAAATACAATAAAAGCGTGCATTGACTATAATGATTTCCTGTAATGTCACCGCCACAAGAAAAAAGCCTATGAAAAAAATCAGGAGGTAATACAGATGGATTTTAAGCATAGAGATGAGATTTTCAGAACTAGTCTGCCAGGACGGGTAGTACAAAATGCCGTAGGCAAAGACAGCGCCATAGCCAGCGCGAAAATGACTGTAAGTTACTGCCGTTACTGCGCAGACAGCGGCCCTATGGCCCCTCATAACCACGCGGAGGAGTCTGTAGTAGTGCTGGACTGCGCGAGGGCATATGTGAAATGGGGGAGTGGGCCAGACAGCTTAGAACATCAACAGTGGCTCTGCCCGGGAGATATAATGCATTTTCCAGAGCTGGAGTGGCATGTGTTTGGATATGATGAAGGAGGATTCCTGGATGCTCTGTGTATCTATGGCCAGGTAACCAATATCCGGCCTGAGGAGATCTCTGGGATCCAAGAGTGAATAAGAAGAAATATTACAGCGGTCAGGAATGGCTTGAATATTTCTGTTGCAGACTTGCGGATCCTTGGGGAGACAAGCAAATGTTTTAAGAGTGTATGATCAGTAGAAAGACCTATGGGAGTAATTTTATGCGCAACGATGTGTCAGTTCACCGAGTAGTAAAAAACAAAAAGATGGCAGGGCAGTATATCGAGCCCCATAGGCACAACTTTTTTCATTATATATATTGTCTGAGCGGACACACTTGTGTGCGGGTTGGGCAGGAACGATTTGAAACCGGACCACGAAGCCTGGTTCTGGTTCCACCAGAGATATGCCACTCTATCACGAGCCTGGACACTTCCTGCTGCCTGGATTTGAAATTTACCTGCTCTAGGGAGTTGGAAGAGCGGGTGAAAAAGTTACCACTATTCTTCGCGTCCACAGTGGAGCCTGTAGGGAGCATGGTGCGAGATATTTTTGAGGAAGCGATCAACCAGAATCAGGATTATGACGAAGTAATTAGTCTGCGCTTGTATGAACTGCTTATTTCCTTGATGAGATGGGAACACAAGGAGATGGAGAACTGGCAGCTGTATGATCTAGCTGCCCAGCGAGAAGATCCGGAAATGCGGAAGATCCTCCAGATGATTGAAGAGAATATTGACAGTCCGCTATGGGTGAAGGATTTGGCAGCCAGATGTGGATATAGTGCAAACTATTTCCGGCTAATTTTCCGGGAACGAGTGGGAGTGCCGCCAAACCGATATATCAACCACCGGAAGATCGAGAGGGCCAAGGAACTGATGCTTTACTCAGAATTAAATGTGAGCCAGATCGCTGAAAAACTGAGTTATCAGAGTATCCATTATTTTAGTCGCCTGTTTAAACAAATGACTGGGATTCCTCCTTCGGAGTATATTGATCGGGTGAAGTCGGACCGCCCTGTAAATGTGATTTATAACCAAAATACGCCGGAGGGAGAATTTGAGATCCCCTTACGTAATGGTATTGGATCGGAACCATCAGAAAGGATCGTCGATGGAACAGAAAATTAGACTGCTGGGCATAGCCCCTTATTCGGAGATGCGCCCCTTAATGTTGGAGGTTTCCAAGGAGTATCAGGACATCGACTTGACAGTTTATGTAGGAGATCTGCAGAAGGGGGTAGAGATGGCCCGCCGGAATTTCTATAACGATTATGATGTCATTATCTCCCGGGGCGGGACCGCTACCATGCTTCGAGAACGGCTGGATCTTCCGGTTATTGAGATTCCGATTCTGCCCTTCGACCTGCTCCGGGCAATGCAGTTGGCGGAGCAGGTATCAGACCACTATGCGATTGTAGGTTTTCCCAATGTGACCACAAGCGCAAGGCTGCTGTGTGAGGTGATGCAATACCAAATCGACATCTATACTATTCGCAACGCTGCGGAGGTTGAGCCTGTCTTACAGTCTATCCGAGAAAAGGGGACCCAGGCCATCCTATGTGATATGGTAGCGCACACCACGGCAATGCAGCTGGGACTGGATGTAGTGCTTATCACCTCTGGAGCAGAGGGAGTGCGTATGGCGTTTACCCAGACGATTCAACTGTACGGGAATTACCGAAATCTCAGGGCAGAGAACCGTTTTTTGCGGAGCTTGATTTGGAATCAGATCAATCAAACCGTAGTGTTTAATGACCAGGGGGAACTGTTTTTCTCCACCATCGAGGACAGCGGCACTGCTATTATAGACTACCTGCGTCAAGAAAGCCTTCGAGGCGAAACAAACAGTCAGAAGCACATCCTGAAGCAGATAGACAATATTCAATATTCTATCCGCTCACACCGAGAAACTGTGGGCAATGAGCATTATACCGCCTACTATTTCTCCGAAAGTCAGGTGCCGCTGTCGGATATCCGCCGTGGCATCCGCTATTCGGGCCAATCTGAGGTGGAAGAGCAGTATTCGGGCAGCCTGTACTCAGTGGTAGGACTGCTGAGAGATCTGTATCATACGATCCAAAACATCAACCGTACCAGCCAGCCTGTTATGGTATTTGGCGAGGAGGGGACATGCAAAGAGCAGGCCGTCAATTATCTGTACCTGCAGAGCGACTGGTGGGATTCGCCGCTGGTGGTGGTAGACTGCTTCCTGCTAAATACAAAGGGGTGGAGCTATCTGATGAACCACCATAATTCGCCATTGACCAGGAGCGAATGTACCATTTTTATCAAAAATATAGACGTGCTCACCTCGGACCAGCGGGGGCAGCTATTGGCTAACATTATTGCCATGAACGTGCATAAGATGAACCGGCTCATATTCTCCTGTGTGTGCAAAAAGGACGAGGCAATGCCTGACGCCGGGGTAGAGTTTGTTGAGGTGCTGAGTTGTCTTACCCTCTATCTGCCCCCGCTGCGTCAGCGAGTCGAGAAGTTTCCGGCCATTGTCAATATGTATCTCAGCCATCTGAATACCACTATGACCAAGCAGGTATCGGGTATAGAGGCAGAGGCGATGCGAAAGCTGCAAAAATTCGACTGGCCGCGAAATTATTCTCAGTTCCAGCGTATTGTAAAAGAACTGGCCATGATGACTGAACAGCCTTATATCACCGCCGAAGCTGTTGAGGAGGTGCTGAAACGGGAAGGCTCTGTAGTGCCGGTAGGGGACAGGGGGGAGGATACTGAGGCGCCCTTGGATTTAAACCGGACATTGCAGGAGATCAATCGGGACATTGTGTTGCGGACTTTAGAGCGGGAGAACGGAAACCAGAGCCGAACAGCGGAAAGGCTGGGAATCAGCCGAACCACGCTGTGGAGAATGCTTAAGAACTAAGGAGAACTGGTGATCAAGCTGTTAGGGATATCGTGTCCATGTACGACCTGGAGTTTGAATACAAAAGGTAATTTTATCTATAAAAGCACCGTTCCGTAATTGCGGAACGGTGCTTTTTGTGTGGGAAAGGGAAAACGGATCAAAACGGCCTTATGATGATAAGCTCCTTTTAGGGGAAATGTCACGATTTGCGGGTAGAGCGCGGCGACCTCGGCGCGCCGCTCTCTCTGGACTGTGCTTTGGGCGTGCCCGGTGGTCATGCCCTACCTGCCGTGGGCCTCCTGCTGACAGCACCTATTATGAAAAGGGGCAAAAAGAAGATAGAAGAAAAGATCACAGCATAGAAAACTCTTGATAAGTAGCTAACTACAAGCATATAATGTAGTTAGCCACAAAGGAGGTGAATATGTGGCTGATAAAAGCAGGGCAGAGTACTTCAGAGAGCGGCGGAAGAACATGAAGCAGCTTGTATTCATGGTCGACCGGGAAAAGGCGGAACAGCTGGACCAGAAGCTGGCAAAAAAGGGGATCGGAAGAACAGAATGGTTCCGTGAAAAGCTGGATGAGGAACTTTACCAAGAAAAATAGAAACAGCCCGCCACCCTCAAAAAGTCACGGACTGTTCCTAAAACACCATTCCCAAAGGTCTGGTAAATCTATGATACCACACCTCCGGGGGAAACACAAGGAGGACACGATGGCAGGCAGATAGGAGAACAAAAAAATAATACTTGACTTTCTGCTCGTACAATAATATAATTATTGCAGGAGCAAAAAGTGAGGTGAGAAGATGTCTCCACGGACTGGCCGTCCGCCCAAAGAGATTACCAAAAGTGTGAACCTCGGTGTGAGATTGACGCCGGAAACCGCTGATAAATTGAAAATGTGTGCGGAGAAGCTTCAAATATCTCGGACCGAGGTCATCGAAAAGGGAATTGATTTGGTGGAAAAGAGCCTTAAAAAATGAGAGTAGCCGCTCACCCGACAAGTGTCAACGACTACTCCCTCACCATCCCCGAAGGTCTGGTAAATCTATGATACCACACCTCCAGGGAAAATACAAGGAGGACACGATGGCAGGCAGATAGGAGAACAGAAAAATAATACTTGACTTTTGTATCACCAAAATAATTTTAATATATGGTGATACAAAAAGGAGGCGAAAAATTTGTCACTAAGGGGAAGGCCGACATCGGAGCCAAAGAATCACGAAACAAGAATCCGTATGTCAGACGAGGATATCCGGTTGCTGGAGATCTGTTGCCAGAAAACCGGCATGACAAAGGCGGATGTGATTCGTCAAGGGATTCGTGAGGTCTATGAGAAAATAAAATAGGGTGTTGGCCCACCTGACAAGCACACCAACACCCCACAAACACCATCCCAGAAGGTCTGGCAAATCTATGATACCACACCTCCGGGGGAAACACAAGGAGGTTTTCAGATGGAACTGCATAAGGTCCTCTTTGAGATGGAGGACCCGATGAACCGCCTGCGGGACGGCATTTGCGCCCTCTGGGTCATGTCGTTGGCGGTGGACCGGGAGGACAGCGATCTGTCCAGCGGATTTCATGCCCTCTGGGACTACCTGGACCAGATGTACGACAGGCTCCACACCCAATTTTATGCCTGCATAGAGCTGTGTCAGGCGGAGCACAAGGGGAGCGCCCCCGCCCAGGACTAAGGGGAACGGGCAAAGGGCATCAGGCGGCTGTCCATCGGGCGGCCGCCTCCCTTGTGCCGGGGAGAGGGTCAGCCCACCTCCGCCCTCCCCAGGCCGCCGGTGTACCGGCGGATTAGAAGGACGACCGCCAGGGCCACTACCCCCTCGGTCACCGGCATAGCCAGCCATACCGCCTCCGGCCCCAGAAGGGCGGGGAGGGCGAGGATCAGCCCGCCGCTGATGACCAGCCCCCGGGCCACCGACACAAAGAAGGCGGCGGCGGGGCGCAGGAGGGACTGGAAGTAGTAGGTGGAAAAGATGTTCAGCGGGAGGAGCAGGAAGGACAGGCCGTAGGTCCGGAGGATGGCCGGGGCAATGGCGTAGATATCCGGCCCGGCGTCCATGAAGATACGGACAAACCCATTGGGGGCCGCCCAGATCAGGGCGGTCCAGGCCAGACTGAAAAAGGCGGCGGCCCACAGGGCATATCGGAGCGTCTGGCGGAGGCGGTCCCATTGGTGGGCGCCGAAGTTGATGGACAGGATCGGCTGGGCGGACTGGCCCACGCTGTAAGCGCAGCACTGAACAATGGTGCTTACGTTGACGATGATGCCGTATACCGCCAGGGCGTCTGTCCCCAGGCAGGACATGATCTGCCGGTTGAACAGGGTGGTGAGGATGCCCATGGCGATGTCGATGAAAAAGGTGGAGAAGCCGGTGACCAGGATGGCGCGGAGCTTTTGGGGCAGGCGGCTGGGCCACAGGAAGCGCAGCGTGTTTTTGGGGGACAGGAAGTGGGTCAGGGCCACCAGCAGGGAGATCACCGAGCCGATAGCGGTGGCCAGCCCGGCCCCAAAGATACCCATATCCAGCGCAAAAACAAAAAAGTAGTCCCCAAAGATGTTGAAGATACCCCCGGACAGGACGGCCGCCGCCGCCCGGCCGGGGTCTCCGTCATTGCGGAGAAAGGCGGCCAGCATCTGGTTAAACAGAAAGACCGGCACGACCCACTTGACCGGAAGAAGATAGGCCTGGGCCAGGGGAAGCAGCGTCTGGTCCGCACCGAACAGGGTGAGGAGGGGGGCGTCCAGCAGGAAGATGACCAGCCAGCTTATAATAGCCAGCCCGGACACGCCCAGCAGGGCGGCGGAAAAATATTCCCGCTCCCGCCGGCTCTGGCCCTGGCCGCGGGCTGTGCTGAACAGCACGGAGCCGCCGATGCCAGCCAGCAGGCCCAGGCTGTATATGATATTCCACACCGGGGCCACCACCGCCATTGCCGCCGCCCCCTGAGGGCCGTGGTACTGGCCTACCATGGCGGTGTCCACCAGCCCATAGATGGAGGAGATGATGGCGCTGCCAAAGGCGGCGCCCAGATACCGGAAATAGAGCTTTTTTACATTTCCTGTCAGCAGGTCCACAGAAGATCACTCCCAGTTGTGAGATCGGTCCGAAGGACAACAAAAAAGCCGGATAAGCCAACGGGCATTTCAGCCCGTCACCTTATCCAGCGTACCATTTCTTCTGTCGAATGGCGTACCCTCCGAGTGACCGAAAGGATTATACCGAGAGAAAAGCGGTTTGTCAAGGGGGGGTTCAAGGGGCCAGTCTGGACGGGAGAAAACAGTGGTAATTCCGCCCCTGGTGTGATATGCTCTTTCTTGAGAGAGTGATCTCTATGCTGTTGGCCCGCCGGCTGAAGATCATGATGGGGGCCGGGAGCCCGATCCTGCTGCCTCCCCATGGGCGGTGGCGGAGGGCCTGGGGCGAGGACTGCGCGCTGTTTTACCCTGATTTTCATGAAATCGAGGAAATGACCATGAGTTTTGACCGAGAGCGGTTCCTGCCGGTGAGCATCCAGGATATGGAGCGCCGGGGCTGGGACTTTTATGACTTTCTGCTGATTACCGGGGACGCCTATGTGGACCACCCCTCCTTCGGTCCGGCTATCATCGGCCGGGTGCTGGAGGCCGAGGGCTATCGGGTGGCCATGCTGGCCCAGCCCGACTGGAGGGACCCGGAAGCCTTTGCCGCCCTGGGGCGGCCCCGGCTGGGAGTGCTCCTCTCCGCGGGCAATATCGACTCCATGGTGGCCCACTACACTGCCGCCAAAAAGCGCCGCCATGACGACGCCTACTCCCCCGGACGGCGGGCGGGCCTGCGCCCCGACCACGCCACCATTGTCTACTCCAACCGGGTGCGGGAGGTCTTTGGGGACATCCCCCTGGTCATCGGCGGACTGGAGGCCAGCCTGCGCCGCTTCGCCCACTACGACTACTGGGAGGACAAGGTCCGCCGCTCCATTCTCTTCGACGCCCAAGCGGACCTGCTGACCTACGGCATGGGGGAGAGGGCCACCATCGAGATCGCCGCCCGGCTGGCCAGCGGCACTCCGGTGGGGGAGATCACCGATGTGCGGGGTACCTGTGCGGCGGTGAAGTACCCGGATGTGTGCACATACCCCAGGGTGGAGGTGCCCTCCTTCGAGGAGGTGTCCGCCTCTAAGGAGGCCTACGCCCGGGCCAATATGGTGGAGTATCAGGAGCATGACGCTGTGGTGGGCAGGGCCATCCTGCAAAAACACGGCCGACAGTTCCTGCTGGTCAATCCTCCGGCCTTCCCCCTGACCACAGAGGAAATGGACCGGGTGGCCGAGCTGCCCTATGTCCGGGAGCCCCACCCCATGTACGACGAGATGGGAGGCGTGCCCGCCATCGAGGAGGTGCGCTTCTCCGTCACCCACAACCGGGGATGCTTTGGGGCGTGCAACTTCTGCTCCCTGGCCTTTCACCAGGGACGGACCATCTCCTGCCGAAGCCACCAGTCGGTCATCCGTGAGGTGAAGGCCCTGACGGAGCACCCCGGCTTCAAGGGCTATATCCACGACGTGGGCGGCCCCTCGGCCACCTTCCGCCGGCCCTCCTGCCAGAAGCAGCTCAAGCACGGGATGTGCAAAAACCGGGCCTGCCTGGCCCCGGAGCCCTGTCCTAACCTGGATGCGGACCACACCGACTATATGCTGCTGCTGCGCAAGCTGCGGGAGATCCCCAAGGTGAAAAAGGTGTTCATCCGATCCGGCATCCGGTTTGACTATCTGATGAAGGACCCCAGCGGGGAGTTTTTTACCGACCTGGTCCAGCACCACATCTCTGGCCAGCTCAAGGTGGCGCCGGAGCACTGTGTGGCCCATACTCTGGACTACATGGGAAAGCCCCACATTGAGGTATATGAAAAATTCCGAGAAAAGTATTTTAAGCTCAACCGGCGGTATGGCAAGGACCAGTATCTGGTGCCCTACCTCATCTCCTCCCATCCGGGCTGCACTCTGGAGGATGCGGTAAAGCTGGCCGAGTGGCTGAACAGGCAGGGCCATATGCCTGAACAGGTGCAGGACTTCTATCCCACACCGGGCACCCTGGCCACCTGCATGTGGTACACCGGACTGGACCCCCGGACTATGGAGCCGGTGTTCGTCCCCAAGACGCCCCACGACAAGGCCCTCCAGCGGGCGCTGATGCAGTGGCGCAAGCCCCAAAACCGTAAGCTGGTGCTGGAGGCCCTCCACCGGACGGGCCGGGAGGACCTGATCGGCTACGGCAAGCACTGTCTGGTCCGGCCGGACAGAGGAGCGCGGTCCTCGGACGGACCGGGGGAGCGGGCTCCGGCCGCCAAGGGAAAGGGCGGCGGCCAATCAGCCGGCAAGAAAGGCGTCGGCCCCACCCGGCGGGAGAGCGTGCACAGCCGGCAGAGGGTGGAGAAGAAGGAGGCCCGTCCGGCCCGCAAGGCGGGCTGGGCAAAGGCCAAGCCCAAAAAGGGAGGCCGCAAGAAATGAGACCCTGCACCGGGCTGAAAAAAGGCGTGAATAGAATGAGAAGGGGTCCGGCAAACTGGTTTTGCCGGACCCCTTTTTGGGGTTTGCCTGTTTTTTAATAATTCATCGTGCTCCGGTTACCGGGATTAGGCTCCCAACTGGGGGTGCCGGTGGTCCCGCCGGTGATGTCTCGGGCGGCATCGCCGATGCCCCGGCCCACGTCGCCGATGGCGTCACCGGCTCCGCGGACCAGGTCCCGTGCTCCCTGGGTCAGGTCTCGGCCCATGTTGTCGTTCCGGCCGCCGTATACTCGTCCATTGGCGTCAGCAGAATAGCGGCCGTCCTCCAGATAATCATAGGCGTTGCTGCGGTCATAGGTGGTACGCCGGTTTCTGGTCTGGGCGGAACCGGACACAGAGCCGTTGGCGGGGCCATTGGTACCGCTGTTGGTATTCCCGTCCGTGTTGCCGCAGGAGGCCAGGGTGGCCACCATGGTCACAGCCAGGCCAAGAGCCATTAGATATCGTTTCATTCTCAACTTCCTCCCGTCCTGTTTGTCCAACGGAAGTTCCATCCGGGTGGTAGTATGTGTCTTTTGACTGCCGAAAAATCCGGTAATGACTGTTCTCATTGACAATTTTTTCTATGTTTTGCGCTGGAAAAAGCCCTTGATCTGGAAAAAACTTTTCTCCAGCTCTTGCAATCCGCCTTGGTTTGTGGTATAGTCATGATGTTATTAAGGTAGTATTGGTGAGAGTGGGGTCAAGGCTCCGCTCTTTTTGATTGACCAAATGGGCCGAACCTCCGGGAGTGAGGGGCAAAATAGGAGGAACTTTATGGCAAAAGTTACCGATACCGTGGCCGCGTTGGCCCTCCCCGTGGTGGAGGGGGCTGGATGCACCCTCTGGGATGTGGAATATGTGAAGGAGGCGGGGGAGTGGTTCCTCCGCGTCTACATCGATAAGGAGGGCGGCGTGTCCATCGATGACTGCGAGGCGGTTTCCCGGCCCCTGTCCGACCTGCTGGACGAGGCCGATCCCATTGAGGGCAGCTACACTTTTGAGGTGTCCTCTGCCGGGGCGGACCGAGTGTTGAAAAAGCCGGATCATTTCGCCCAATTCTTGGGGGCCGAGGTGGAGGTAAAGCTCTACCGCCCCAGAGATGGCCGTAAAGACCATGTGGGTCTGCTCCGTGCCTTTGAGGACGGAAATGTGACCCTGGAGGTGGGCGGCAGCCCGGTGAACTTTGAGAAGAAGGAGATCGCCCTGGTCCGGCTGTATCCCCGGTTTTGACGGACACGACCGCCATTGGGGCGGCCCGCTGCGCAAAAGCTATACAATGAACGGCGGCGCTTCCGCTGTTTTAGGAGGAAACTATCGTGGCTAAGAGAGCAACCAAAAAAGTCAGCAGCAATGAGCTGGACGGCAAGGAGTTCTTTGCCGCCATCGCCCAGATCGAGCAGGAGAAGGGCATCAAGCCCGGCTATATGATGGAGAAGATTACCCAGGCCCTTCTGTCCGCCTATAAGAAGGACCACGAGGGGATGGGGGAAAATCTGGTCATCGAGGCCAATGAGGAGACCGCCACTGTCCGCCTGTTTTTGAAGAAGGAAGTGGTGGAGGTGGTGGACGACCCCGCCACGGAGATCAGCCTGGACGAGGCACGAAACGCCCTGCCCCAGGCCCAACTGGGCGATGTGGTCCGCATGGAGATCAAGCCCCGGAACTTCGGCCGGGTAGCCGCGCAGACCGCCCGCCAAGTCATTATCCAGGGCATCCGTGAGGCGGAGCAGGGGATGATCTATGACGAGTTCTGCTCCAAGGAGCAGGAGCTGGTTACCGGTGTGGTTACCCGTATCGATCCCCGGAACGGTGCCGTGTCCCTGCGCATCCACTCCGGCTCTGAGTTCACCGACGCCTATCTGGGCACCAATGAGCAGGTGAAGGGCGAGCGGTATGTGGAGGGCCAGCGGCTGAAGGTCTATGTCGTGGAGGTCCGTCCCAACAGCAAGGGTCCCCAGGTCCTCATCTCACGGACCCACCCTGGACTGGTCAAGCGGCTGTTCGAGCTGGAGGTGCCTGAGATCTATGACGGCACCGTGGAGGTCAAGTCTGTGGCACGGGAGGCCGGCTCCCGCACCAAGCTGGCCGTCTGGTCTGCCGACCCCAACGTGGACCCCATCGGCGCCTGCGTCGGCCCCCGGGGCCAGCGGGTCAACACCATTGTGGATGAGCTGAAGGGCGAGAAGATGGACATTATCAAGTGGTCTGAGGACCCGGCGGAGTATATCGCCGCCGCCCTGTCCCCCGCCGACGTTCTCTCGGTGGAGGAGCTGCCCGACGGCAAGAGCTGCCGGGTGGTGGTGCCCGACGACCAGCTCTCCCTGGCCATCGGCAAGGAGGGGCAGAACGCCCGCCTGGCCGCCAAGCTGACTGGATATAAGATCGACATCAAGCCCGCCTCCGCCCCCCTGGAGCCCATTGAGGCTCTTGAGGAGGACCTGCCTGCGGGGGAGATCACTGAGAACGATAACGCTGAGGCTCCGGAAGAAGCCTGATTTGAATCGAGTGGAGAGTGAAGATATCTCCTATCTTAGCTCGCTGCTCTCAACTCTGACCAAAAGGGTGGTGCGGACCGTGCCCAAGAAGATTCCCATGCGCCAATGTCTTGGCTGCCGGGAAATGAAACCAAAAATGGAGCTGATCCGGGTGGTCCGTTCCCCTGAGGGAAAGGTGTCCCTGGACTTTAAGGGCAAGCTGCCTGGTAGGGGAGCCTATCTGTGCCCCAATCCAGACTGTCTGAAAAAGGCCAGAAAGGCCAGAGCACTGGAGCGGGCTTTCTCCGCCCAGATGCCCGATGAGGTCTGGTCTGGGCTGGAGGAGCAGATGAAGGAGGTGCCGGCGGATGGCTAATGATCCCATCCTCCACCTGCTGGGCTTGGCCAAAAAGGCCGGCAGGCTGGAGGTCGGTGAGGAGCCGGTGGGGGCCCTGTGCCGGGCCCGGCAGGCCAAGCTGGTGCTGCTGGCCGCTGACGCCGCCCCTAACACCTGCCGAAGGGCCGCCCATTTCGGCCAGGCGGGCAACGTGCTCTGGCTGGCCCTCCCCTTTTCCAAAGCGGAACTGGGGCTGGCGCTGGGCCGCTCGTCCTGTGCCATGGTCGCCCTGGCAGATTCGGGCTTTGCCGCCTCCATCCTGGAGAAGCTGGCCGCCCGCGATCCGGAAAAATACGGCCCCGCCGCCCAGCAGATCCGGGAGAAGGCCGACCGGGCCCTCCAGCGTCAGCGGGAGAAGCGGCAGCACGAGAAAAACCTGCGGGAGGGCAAACGAAAGCCCTGGGCCCCGCCTCCCAAGAGGGAGGAGGCCCCCCCTGCCCCCGCCAGGAAAAAAGCTGGACCCAAGGCTCCCCAAGAGGGGAGCGGGCCCCGTTTGGCCAAGACCGGCGGCCGCCGGACTGACCGTACCCGCAAGACAGGCCCCGGCGGCCGGCGCCTGTCTGGTAAGCTCCGGCATGATAGCTAAGAAACGAGGTGGCTTCTATCTATGATGATAAAATATCCGCTCCATAAAGTAGCAAAGGATTTTAAAAAGGGAGGCAAGGACCTGCCCTCCAAGGCGGTCATGGACATCTTGACCCAGTATGGACACCCGCCTAAGAACCATATGCAGCCCTTGACCGACGAGGAGCTGTCCATCGTCTTTGAGTATCTGACTCAAAATAACCAGATTGACTCCATTGAATCGGTCTATGCTGATATCTACCATGACCCCGATGCCAAAAAGCCCGCTCCCTCCGCCCCTAAGGCAGAGGTCAGGGAGCAGCCCAAAGCCGAGCAGAAGGGCCAGCAGGCCGCCCAGCCTCAGCAGGGCCGTCAGCCCCAGCCCCAGTCCCAGACTCAGCAGCATCAGGCCAAGCAGCAGCAGTCGGCGCCCCGCCCCACCACCAGGGAGAAGAAGGTGGTGGATACCAGGGGCAGTGGCACCGTCAACCTGGATAAGTACGACGAGCGCCTGGAGTCCTTTACGGATCAGAAGCAGCAGGACCGGGGTGGAAAGCAGAAGTTCCAGGGCCGCAACGCCCAGCGCCAGCGGGGCGGTAAGCAGGCGGGCTCCTTCGGCAACAAGCGCAAGCAGGAGGAGCAGGACCGGATGCGCCGCCTCCAGCTTGAGATCGCCAAGAAGGCTCCGGTCAAGGTCCTGATCCCCGACGAGATCGCCGTGGGCGAGCTGGCTTCCCGGATGAAGAAAACGGGCGCCGAGGTGGTCAAGTGCCTGATGAAAAACGGTGTGATGGCCTCTCTCAGCGAGATCATCGACTTCGACACCGCCGCCATCATCGCCGAGGAGATGGGCTGCAAGGTGGAGAAGGAGGTCATCGTCACCATCGAGGAGAAGCTCATCGACACCGCCGAGGACAAGGCCGAGGATCTGGAGCCCCGTGCCCCCGTGGTGGTGGTCATGGGCCACGTGGACCACGGCAAGACCTCCCTGCTGGACTACATCCGCAACGCCAACGTGGTGTCCGGCGAGGCGGGCGGCATCACCCAGCACATCGGCGCCTACCAGGTGGAGGTAAAGGGCAGCCCGGTCACCTTCCTGGATACCCCCGGCCACGAGGCATTTACGGCCATGCGGGCCCGTGGCGCCATGATTACTGACGTGGCCATCCTGGTGGTAGCCGCTGATGACGGCATTATGCCCCAGACCGTGGAGTCCATCAACCACGCCAAGGCCGCCGAGATCCCTATTATTGTGGCCATTAACAAGATGGATAAGCCAACCGCCAACCCCGACCGCATCATGCAGCAGCTCACCGAGTATGAGTTGGTGCCCGAAGAGTGGGGCGGCGAAACGATTGTCTGTCCTATCTCCGCCAAGACAGGCATGGGCATTGACAACCTGCTGGACATGGTGGTCCTCACCGCCGAGATGCGGGAGCTGAAGGCCAACCCCAACCGTTCCGCTCACGGCGCGGTCATTGAGGCCCGGCTGGACAAGGGCCGCGGCCCCATCGCCACCCTGCTAGTCCAGAACGGGACCCTGAAGCAGGGCGACGTGATCATCGCCGGAACCGCCGTAGGCCGTGTCCGCGCCATGACTGACGCCAAGGGCCGCAAGCTGACCGAGGCCGGTCCCTCCGTCCCTGTGGAGATCATCGGCATGGGCGAGGTGCCCGGCGCTGGCGACGACTTCCACGCCGTGGCCGACGAGCGCATGGCCCGTGAACTGGTGGAGCAGCGCAAGCACGAACAGAAGAACGCGGCCTCCGCCCCTGTGGGCAAGGTATCTCTGGAGGATCTGTTCAGCCAGATCCAGGCCGGGGAGATGAAGAATCTAAACGTCATTGTCAAGGCCGACGTCCAGGGCTCTGCCGAGGCGGTGAAGGCCAGCTTGGAGAAGCTGTCCAACGAGGAGGTCCGGGTCCGGGTCATCCACTGCGCTGTAGGCGCTATCAGCGAGAGCGACGTGATGCTGGCCACCACCTCCGGGGCCATCATCGTAGGCTTTAATGTCCGCCCGGACGCCAACGCCAAGGAGAACGCCGCCCGCAATCATGTGGATATGCGGATGTACCGGGTCATCTACGACGCCATCAACGAGATCGAGGCGGCCATGAAGGGGATGCTGGCGCCCAAGTTCAAGGAAGTGGAGCTGGGCCGGGCCGAAGTCCGCAACGTGTTCCGTATCACCGGCGTGGGCATGGTGGCCGGCTGCTATGTGTTGGACGGAAAGATGCAGCGCAACGCTCAGATGCGCCTGCTCCGGGACAACATCGTGATCTACGATGGCGCTATTGCCTCCCTCCAGCGATTCAAGGACAGCGTCAAGGAGGTGGCCGCCGGCTACGAATGCGGCATTACCTTCGAGAAGTTCCAGGACATCAAGGAAGGCGACGTCATCGAGGCCTTCCTGATGGAGGAAGTGGAGCGCTGATGGCGCATGAGTACCCCGCGTAGCGGGGCGCGCCCTTTGGCGCGTAAAATCGAAGCCAAAGGCTGAGATTTGCGGAGGGCGGATTTATTCCGCCCGAGCATTTCAAATCAAAGGGGTCCCCGCGGGATGGGACATCCCGTGGGGAAATGCGGCATCACCTTTGAGAAGTTCCAGGACATCAAGGAAGGCGACGTCATTGAGGCCTTCCTGATGGAGGAAGTGGAGCGCTGATGGCGCATGAGTACCCCGCGTAGCGGGGCGCGCCCTTTGGCGCGTAAAATCGAAGCCAAAGGCTGAGATTTGCGGAGGGCGGATTTATTCCGCCCGAGCATTTCAAATCAAAGGGGTCCCCGCGGGATGGGACATCCCGTGGGGAAATGCGGCATCACCTTCGAGAAGTTCCAGGATATCAAAGAGGGCGACATTATCGAGGCCTTCGTTATGGAACAGATCGAGGTTTAAGGGAAAAGGCCGCCGAAGGCGGCCCCGGCCTGAAAATTTCCCTTTTAATCTTCCGAAAATCATTGTATAATACAATATGGCACAGGGCGGGCACAAAGTGCCCGCCCTGTGCCGCTTATTCCAGCGTCTGCATATACGGATCGTGAAGGGAGAGACAGGTCAGCTGGGCCCCCAGCTTAAAGCCCTCCTCAAAGGCGTACTGCCCATAGGCGTGGACCGGATCTTTGCGTAGGTATTCCGGGAAACGCTCCGGGTCGTACGGGACACACCAGTAATGGTACAAGAGTTCAAAGAGCATAGTCATCCTATTCACCTCACGTAAATTTAGCTATAAGCTTAATCGTCTTTAGCATATCAGCTTTTAGCTAAAAGTCAAGGGGGAATTTTGTGTTCAATAAAAATCAATTCGGGGAACGTCTGCGGATACTTCGAAAGCGGGCCAATGAAAACCAAGGAGATTTGGCTGCTATATTAGATGTGACTATTACACAGATTAGTGATATGGAAACCGGGAAGAGAAGTACGACCCTTGAAAAATTTGCTCTGATCTGCGAGCACTACCAGGTGTCCGCCGACTATCTGCTGGGCTTTCAGGACGAGGAGCGGTGAACCTCTGCCCGAAGACATCCCCAAAAGGAGGAAACATTTATGGCAAGCAATCGAATCGGCCGGATCAATGAGGAGATCCAGCGGGAGCTGGCTTCTCTGATCCCCAATGTAAAAGATCCACGGGTCACCGGCATGATCTCAGTAACGGCGGTGGAGACCACACCGGATCTGCGGTACGCCAAGGTCTATATCTCCGTACTGGACAAGGGGGACTGCGCCCAGGTGCTCAAGGGGCTGAGGTCCGCCTCCGGCTATCTGCGCCGGGAGCTGGGCCGGGCGCTCCAGCTGCGCTACACCCCAGAGCTGTCCTTTGTCCAGGACGACTCCATTGTCAAGGGAGCCCACATCCTGGAGCTGCTCCGGGACCCTGAGGTGGTCAAGCCGGTCAACCCGGACAATCCCTATCAGGAGGACAAGGGCATATGACAGCCAAACAGGCGGCCGAATTTTTAATGGCCCGCGATAACTTTTTGATCCTGACCCACCTGCGTCCCGACGGGGATACCATCGGCTGTGCCGCCGGCCTGTGCCGGGCTCTGCGCCGGGTTGGGAAGGAGGCCTATGTGCTGGAAAATCCAGAGGCTACCTCCCTTTTTACCCCCTATCTGGAGGGACTGCTGGCCCGGTCGGGCTATGAGCCCAAAACGGTGATTTCGGTGGATATCGCCGCCCGCTCCCTGTTTCCAGACAATGCTGTGAAATATGTAGACCGGGTGGACTTGGCCATCGACCACCACCCGTCCCAAGAGTTTTTCGCCCATGAGACCTGTCTGGATGAAAAAAAAGCCGCCTGCGGCGAGTTGATGTATGAGATCGTACAACATTTCTGCCAGATTTCTCCAGAGATAGGGGAGGCCCTGTATGTGGCCGTTTCCACAGACTGCGGCTGCTTTGTTTACAGCAATACCACCGCCGCCACCCACCGTGTCGCCGCCGACCTGATGGACAGCGGCTTTGACCCCTATCCTGTCAATCGGCGGCATTTCCGGACAAAGTCCTTCAAGCGGCTGAAACTGGAGGGACTGCTGGCCGCCGGGATGGAACTGCGGGATAGAGGAGAAACGGCGCTGGTCTTTCTGACTCTGGATATGCTCTCCCAGGTAGGGGCCCAGGAGCGGGATATCGAAGATATCTCCGCCTTTGTGGGCCAAGTGGAGGGCGTCAAGACCGGGGTGACCCTGCGGGAGCTGGAGCCGGGGGTATGCAAGCTGTCTCTTCGTACCGACCCAGGTGACCTGAACGCCAGCGCCGTCTGCGCCCGGATGGGCGGCGGCGGCCACGCCGCCGCCGCCGGAGCCACCATTCAGGGTACTATGGCCCAGGCCCGTCAGGCAGTCATCGACGCGATTGAGCAGGTGCGGAATGGCTAATGGGATCGTTATCATCGATAAGCCACAGGGCTGGACGAGTATGGACGTGTGCGCCAAGCTCCGAGGTATCCTTCATGAGAAGCGGGTGGGCCATGCCGGCACACTGGACCCCATGGCGACCGGAGTGCTCCCGGTGTTCGTCGGCCGGGCCACACGGGCGGTGGAGTTTGCTGATAAGTCTGATAAGGAATATATTGCTGGGTTAAAACTTGGAGTTATCACCAATACCCAGGATACCAGCGGCCAGGTGGAGGAGCGGCACCCGGTTTCCGTTACGCCGGACCGGCTGGAGGAGGTGCTGGGGCAGTTTCGGGGAGATATCCTCCAGGTGCCTCCCATGTATTCCGCCATTAAGATTAATGGAAAAAAGCTCTACGAGTTGGCCCGGAAAGGGAGGGAAGTAGAGCGGCCGCCCCGGCCGGTGACCATCCGCTCCCTTATGGTGGAAGGGCAGAGCGCCCCCGACGAGTTTACCATCCGGGTGCGGTGCTCCAAGGGCACCTATGTCCGGACCCTGTGCCACGATATCGGGATGGCCCTGGGCTGCGGCGGATGTATGTCCTCCCTGCGGCGGACAATGGCTGCCGGCTTCGGCCTGGAGGATGCCCTGACCTTAGACCAGGCAGGGGAGGCGGCCGACCCAGCGGCCCTGCTGCGCTCTGTGGACGCCTTTTTTGCTGACCGGGAGAAGCTGGTCCTAGACCCAGCGGCAGAGCGGAAAGTCCGCAACGGCATGACAGTGGTTATGCCCAGGTTAGCGACCGGAGAATATCGGGTGTATGGCCAGAATGGTGAATTTCTGGCCCTGTGTCGGGCTGGGAGCGGCAAGCTGACGACAATCAAAAGTTTTTTCCAGGTTTGACTGGCCCCCTATGGAAACAGCGCCCGGACGCACGCCGTCGGGCGGCAGAGGAGAAAAGAGATATGGCAGATAAACCAAAACGTGTGATTGCCCTGGGTTTTTTCGACGGGGTTCATCTGGGCCACGGAGAGCTGCTCCGGGCGGTGAGGACTGCCGCCGACAAGCTGGAGGCCGCTCCCTGCGCCTTTACGTTCGACCGAAGCCCTACCGCCGTCATCACTGGACAGATGGTCCCGCTGTTGAGCAGTGTGGAAGATCGGATCTGGCTCATGCGCCGGTACTACGGCATCCAGGAGGTGATAGTGGCCTCCTTTGACGCCATGCAGCGGATGGACTGGCAGGATTTTATCACCGACTATCTGGTTCGGGAGCTGAATGTGGTCCATGTGGTGGCTGGGCATGACTTCCACTTCGGCTATATGGGGAAAGGAAATCCCCAGCGGCTGCGGGAGAAATGCGCCCAGCTCGGCCTGGGGTGTGACATCATCGGCAGGGTGGAGCAGGACGGCATCACCATCTCCTCCACCTATATCCGTACCCTGGTGGCCCAGGGGGAGATGGAGCGGGCTGGGGAGTTTCTGGGCCACCCCCATACGCTCACCGACCGGGTGGCCCATGGGAAGAAGATCGGCGGCTCCGCCCTGGGGTTTCCCACGGTCAATCTGCGGGTGCCGGCAGGGGTTATCGTCCCGGCCTTTGGGGTGTACGCCACTCGCGTCTGGTTCGACGGCCAGTGCCGGAACGGCGTGACAAATGTAGGCGTCCGGCCCACGGTAGAGGACAACGACGGCCGAGTGACAGTGGAGAGCTATATCCTGGACTTTGATGGGGACCTGTACGGCCATGAGATCCGGGTGGAGTTCTTCAAGCGCCTGCGGGGAGAGCGCCGGTTTCCCTCCCTGGAGGCCCTGGCGAACGAGATTGGACGCAACGCCGATCAGACCCGAGCCTATTTCCGCTCCCTGAACTGACCCGCCCCCGGAAAGAAAGGAGGCCTGTCCATTGGAACATCACCACTGGCGCTATGAAAAGATGTACCCCTGCCTATGGATCTACACCGCTATCCTGTTTTTTACTGGTCTGGTGTGGGCCGGTCCCAGGGATGTGCTGTCCGGCCTGGCCCGTATCGTCCTCACGGAGGACGCCCTGATCACCGACTATATCCTAGTGTCCGGGCCGGGGCCGGCCCTGGTCAACTCCGCCTTGGTGACCGCCATTTCCATTCTGGTCCTCCGGGCCTCACGGGAGCCCCTGAACGGAATGAGCCTGGTGGTCATCGGCCTGATGTCCGGCTTTTCCTTGTTCGGCAAAAACCCGGTGAACATCTGGCCTATCCTGCTGGGCAGCTGGCTGTATGCCAAGAGCCGGAAGGAGCCCTTCGGCAAATACGCCGCCACTGGCTTGATGGCTACCGCCCTAGCCCCAGTGGTCAGCTACATCGCCCTGGACAACGGCTGGGGGACCCCCGCCTCCGGGGTGCTGGTAGGAGTGCTCATTGGCTTCATTATGCCGCCGCTTTCGGCCTATACCTACAAGGTGCAAAATGGTATGAACCTGTACAACATCGGCTTTGCCTGTGGGCTGGTGGCCTTTATCCTGGTTCCCCTCATGAGCTCCATGGGGGCCGATCCCACCACCTACTATCGGTGGGCGACTGGCTATGACCATATTTTCGCCCCCATGCTGGCCGCCCTGTGCCTGCTGCTGATTCTGGCCGGGCTGTTTTTCTGCAAAAGGCCGGTGTGGGCGGCGTGGGCGGGATACCGTCGTCTGCTCCAGACCAGCGGCCGTGCCCCCAGCGATTATCTTCGTATGTTCGGCGCCGCCCCGGTGCTTATCAACACGGGAGTCAACGGCCTGATTGGGATGACCTTTATTCTGGCCGGAGGGGGCGAACTCAACGGTCCGACCATCGGCGGCATCCTGACCATCATGGGTTTCTCCGCCTTTGGTAAACATGCCTTCAATATCATCCCAGTGATGGGAGGCGTCTTTTTGGGCAGCCTTGTGATGCACTGGTCTCTCAATGACCCGGCAGTCCAACTGGCCTGCCTGTTCTGCACCACCTTGGCCCCGGTGTCTGGGTACTTCGGCTGGCCCTATGGGGTGCTGGCCGGCTTTATCCACTCCTCGGTGGTGCTGTATACCGGCTCCCCAGTGGCGGGGATGAACTTGTACAACAACGGCTTCTCCGGCGGATTGGTGGCCATTGTGCTCTATGCCACTATCGTCGCCATCGCCCGGCACCGCAAGCCTGTCATCCAGGATCAGGATTACTTTGATCCCCTGGAGCACGATGAGCCCCTGGTGCCTCCGGACCCACAGCAGCTGACCGAAGAGGACGATACATAGCAAAAAGAGGATGCGGGACGGTTCCCGCATCCTCTTTCTTATCCTCCAAACAGCAGGCCCACAGCCCAAGAGGCGGCCAGAAAGCCGGTGAGATCGGCGCAAAGGGCCGCCGGGACAGCGTACCGGGTACGGGTGATGCCAACGGCCCCGAAATAGACGGCGATGGTGTAGAAGGTGGTTTCTGTAGAGCCCAGCATTACCGCCGCCGTCCGGCCCAGCTGGGAGTCGGGACCGTAGGTGGAAATGAGCTCCGCGCCTACACCCAGGGCGGCGGAGCCGCTGATGGGCCGGACCAGCATCAGGGGCAGCAGCTCCGGGTCCAGTCCCACCCGCTCCAGCAGAGGGGCCAGAGCCAGGGCGGCCAGCTCCAGGGCGCCGGAGGCTCGGAGCATATAGACCGCCGTCATCAGCCCCACCAGAGAGGGGACGATGCGGACCAGAGTAGACAGGCCCTCCCCCGCCCCCTGGACCAGGGAGGAGTACACATCCACCCGATGAAAGGCCCCATAGAGGGCCACCCCACAGATGGTAAAGGGGACGATCATGTTGAAAAAGAGCTGCACAGTCCGGAAGACCTCCCTGACGGAAACAGATTTGAATAGAGTTCAAGGGGAAAAAACAGGCGGCGGCCAGAATAAGCCAAACTCACTCTGGCCAGAGCTTTGCCAAGATTTTGCACATCAGAATCCCCACACTCACAGACAGGGCGGAAGCCAGCCACACCGCTGGAAGAATGTCAAAGGGAGAGGCGCACCCCTCCGCCGCCCGCACGGTGGCCACTGTGGTGGGGATGAGCTGGATGGAGGCGGTATTGCACACCACCAGCATACACAAACTGTCCGAGGCCACGCCGGGGCTCTTTTTGGCCATGCCCCGTGCGGCCTCCAGTCCCAGGGGAGTGGCGGCATTTCCCAGTCCCAGAAGGTTGGCCGAAACATTGGCGGAGATGCTGTCCATCACCGCCCGATCCCGGGCCATCTGGGGAAAGAGCCGTCGGAGCACCGGACCCAGCAGGCGGGACAGCCGATCGGCCAGACCGGACCGGCGCATGACCTCCATCACTCCGGTCCACAGGCACATCATCCCGGCGATGGAGAGGCACAGCTCCACCGCTGCCGAGGTGCCCTCCACCGCGGCGGCGGCCACCTCCGGCCCTCGGCCGGTGGCCAGACCGCACAGCACAGAGATGACCACCATCCCTGTCCAGATTACCGTCATCGTCATACTGCCCACCCCCTCTTGTCCCCATTTATACGGGCGGGCCCCGGCCGGTATGCCTGCCTTTTGAGAATTGGATAAATATGGGACAAAAATTAGGAAAATATCAGGTAAATTTTTCCTTTTCGCCCTTTTTCGACAGGAAAACATTGACAAAGTAAACTTTAACCAATACAATGATTTCAAACAATCCGCCGGCCCCCTCCCCGTGGGCCGGAGAAATATATAGAAAGGAAGAGAGCGATGAAATCCACCGGTATCGTGAGGAAAGTGGACGAACTGGGCCGGGTCGTACTGCCCATCGAGCTGCGCCGTACTTTGGGGATCGAGGAGAAAGATCCGCTGGAGATCTATATGGACGGGCCCAGCATCGTTTTGAGAAAGTATCAGGTTTCCTGCGTCTTTTGTGATAGTGAGAAGGACATTTTTTCGTTCCGGGGGAAAAATGTCTGCCGCAAATGTGCCGCGGGCCTTCAGCTGTTGAGCCAGTCCGACCTGGAGTGAAGACAAAAACAGGCAGTCATCCAAACGGATGACTGCCTGTTTGTTTTTCATCGGTCCACGGCCCGGTCATAGAGCTGCTTCCGGGGCAGGCCCAGCTCTTTGGCCGCCTGGCGGACAGCGTCCCGGAGGGATAGTCCCTCTCCCCGCAGGCGGTCCACCAGCAGCAGCCCGTCCTCCAGGGTGACCTCGCCCTCCTCCGTCGGCTCTGAGCCCCGGACCACCAGCACGAACTCCCCCTTGGGGGTGTTGTCCCGATAGTAGTCGGCCGCTTCCCCCAGGGTGGCGCGGCGGATCTCCTCATGGAGCTTGGTGAGCTCCCGGCATAGGGAGATGGGGCGGTCCGCTCCAAAGGTGTCCGCCAGGTCCCGGAGGGTGGCAGCCAGCTTGTGGGGGGCCTCATAGAACACCATGGTCCGTTCCTCCCCCCGAAGGGAGTCCAGGTGGGAGCGGCGGTTTTTCTTGTTCATGGGCAAAAAGCCCTCAAAGGTGAAGCGGCCTGTGGGCTGGCCGGAGGCCGCCAGAGCGGCTACCAGGGCACAGGGACCAGGGATGGGACACACTGGGATCCCCAGGGCGGCGCACTGGGCCACCAGCTCCTCGCCGGGGTCGGAGATGGCGGGCATCCCTGCGTCGGTCACCAGGGCGCAATTCTCTCCAGCCAGCAGCCGGTCCAGCACCGCCCGGCCGCCGCTGTCGGTATTGTGGCGGTGATAGGACACCATGGGCTTTTTCAGCCCCAGGTGATTGAGCAGTTTGATGGATACCCGTGTGTCTTCGGCGGCGATGAAGTCCGCTTGAGCCAGGGTGTCCGCCATCCGCTGGGAGATATCCCCTAGATTGCCAATGGGGGTGGGGACCAGATATAAGGTTCCGGCCATATGCCCTTCGCCTCCTCTGTCAGCGTCAAAAGATTCCTCCGTATTATACCATAGTTCTCTCTTTTGTGGTATTCTTTTCTTATCTGTTTGAGAGAGGCGGGAGAAAGCTCATGAAGACGGAACAGCTTGGCCCTTACAACCTTTCCTGGCCGGAAGGGGTATTTCCACTGGGGGGCGACGCCCTTGCCCTGGGGGAGTTCGCTACTGTGCGGCCCCGGTGGCGGGTGTGTGACCTGGGAACGGGGAGCGGCGTCCTGCTTTTGCTGCTGGCCCGGAGGGCGGAGGGCCTGTCCCTTACCGGGGTGGAGCTGGACCCCCTGTCCGCCCGAACCGCCCGGAACAATCTGGAGCGCAACGGTCTGGCGGGGGAGATCCTGCCCGCTGACCTGCGGTCCGTGCCTCTGCCTGCCGGGGCCTTTGACCTGGTGGTGTCCAACCCACCCTATTTTTCCCTGGGCAGTGGAGGGAGCGGCGGTCCCGCTCGGAGCGAGGAACACTGTGCCCTGGAGGAGCTGTGCGCCGCCGCCGCCCGACTGGTGCGGAATGGGGGGCGGTTTGCCCTGTGCCACCGGCCTGAACGGCTGACGGATGTGGTGTGCATCCTCCGGGCCAGCGGGCTGGAGCCTAAGCGGCTCAAACTGGTGTCCCACGGGCCGGGCCATCCGCCCTCCCTCCTGCTGGTGGAGGGGGTGCGGCAGGGGAAGCCGGGGCTGACCATCGAAGGATAAAACAGAGCCGGGACCGTTTGTGGACGGTCCCGGCTTTGTTTTGCCATATGGAGGAGAGAGGTCACCGGCGCTCCCGGACATTCGAGCGGCCCACCAAATAGTCCAGACTGACATCGAAGAAGTCAGCGATGGCGATCAGGCCGTGGAAGTCGGGAAAGCGCTGGGCATACTCATAGCATTGATAGGAGCTAAGGGCCAGACCAAGCTGTTCGGCCATCTCCCTCTGCTTCAGACCTCTTTCTTTTCGCAATAATTTCAACCGTTCACAAAATAGGGCCATATTTCCCTCCGAAATCTCTTGACACCTACTTTAAGCAAGTATATAATAATACTTGCTTAAAGTCCATAAAAATGAGGTGTTAAATATGCAACAACTTTTAGCCCAGCTCTTTTGGCTCAACGGGGAAGTGCCCGAGGCGGTGGAGCGCTTTCTGGACACGGTGCCCTCCTATCAGGCCGCCAAACGGGAGTATGAGCAGGCGGCCCGGCAGATCGAGGCGGCGGTGGGGCTCCCGGCGTACGAGGACTATTTCGCCAAGCTGGCCGACTTTGGCAGCTACCTCCAGGGGGGCTACTACGCCTTCGGACTGGGCCTCCGGCAGGAGCTGATCCGCCAGATGCTGGGGTGAGGGGGGCCCTACCGCTGGTAGCCGATGTACTTCTCCATGATGTCCAGGGGGACCCGGCTCCCCGTTTCCTCCCCGATTTTGACAAAGCCGTGCTTGCGGTAAAAATGCTGGGCCCGGTCGTTGTAGGGGGCACAGCGCAGCCGGAGCCTGTCCCGTCCCAGGGGGCGGAAGTAGGAAACGGCCTGCCCAACCAACTGGACGCCTAAGTTTTGCTCCCTCCGCTGAGGGTTCATGTAGCAGAAGGGGATGTACCCGGCGTTGTCGGTACTGTACCGCTCCTGGTCCAACTGGAGCAGGCCGACCGGCTCCTCCCCGGCCATGGCCACCGTCACCCCCCAGGGGGACTGGTCCAGGTGCTTTTGGGCGTCCCGGAGGAAGCCCGCGCCATCAAAGGGGATCTCCAGACCGTGGGTGGACTCCCAGGCATCCCGCCGAGCGCCCAGATACAGCTCCCGCTCGGTATCCCACCGGATGGGGCGGAACCACAGGTTCACGTCCTCCGCCTTCTGCTTGTCCTTCCGCCACCAGGCTTGCTTACCCAGGGTGGCCAGCTCCGGCGGCAGATGGGAGGCGTCGCTGTCAAAGACTACCTGGAACCGCTCTCCGTCAAAGGTGAGGCAGTTGACGGCGGTGTTCTCGCTGTGGCTGAGGGTGTGCCAGTCCTCTGGGGAGATGCCTTTCACATTGGCGAGAAATTGGCGGATAGCCGTGCCATGGCTGAATACGGCGACGGTCTGACCGGGGTGCTGCCGTGCCAGGGAGGTCAAGGCCCGCTCCAGCCGATCCCCCGCCTCGGCCAGACTCTCGCCGCCAGGGGCCCGCCAGGCAGGGTCGCTACGGTTGAAGGCCGCCATCCCCGCCGGATCAAAGTGCCGCACCTGCCCCCAAGTCTGGTCCTCCCAGTCCCCCAGATTGATTTCCCGGAGCTGGGGGTCAGTGTGGAGGGGCAGACCCTTGGGCACATAGATGGCCCGGGCGGTGGTACATGTGCGGTACAGGTCGCTGGACCAGACCGCGTCGATGTGGATATCCCGAAAGCGATCCTCCAGAGCCTTGATCTGGGCAAAGCCATTTTCTGTAATC
>NZ_JAOQKF010000003.1:237165-246041 GCF_025567565.1 Muriventricola aceti
CGCCCGGTGGGTGATCAGTCCCCGGCAGTACCGGAAAAAGCCCCCCAGGGCGGACACGGCCACCACGAAAATGCCCATCAACTCACACAGGGAGATGACTGTGGGCAGGGTGCGCTCAATGACCAGATGGAGCACAGGCTCATCCTCCCATCTTCACAGAGATGGGATAGTATATGCAGGTTTCCAGGAGATCAACCCGGCCGACTTACCAGGGGAGGACCTTTCCCGTCAGCTCCCGGACCGCCGCAAGGCCCTGCCCGGCGGCGAGGACGGCCAGCCCGTCCCGGACCTTTAAGGGGGTATAGGGATCGGCAAACAGGGCGGTGCCCACCGCCACGGCACTGGCCCCCGCCAGCATCAGCTGGGCCGCGTCCTCCCCCTTGGACACGCCGCCCATGCCCAAGATGGGCACCTTGACAGCCTGGGCCACCTCCCACACCATCCGCACCGCCACGGGCAGCACAGCGGGGCCGGACAGGCCGCCGGTATTCATCTTTAAAATGGGGCGGCGGGTGTTCACGTCGATCCGCATCCCCCGGATGGTGTTGATGAGGGAAATGGCGTCCGCCCCGGTGCCCTCCACTGCCCTGGCGATCTCGGTGATGTCGGTGACATTGGGGGACAGCTTGACCATCACAGGGACCTGCCCCGCGTGGGCCTTGGCCACATGGGTGACCTCAGCGGCCAGCTCCGGCCGGGTGCCGTAGGCCAGCCCTCCAGCCTTCACGTTGGGGCAGGAGATGTTCACCTCTATCATGTCCACTCCGGCCCCAGCCAGCTTTTCGCACATAATGCCGTATTCCTCCGGGGTGTTGCCCGAGATGTTGGCGATCACCTTTGTGTCGTACTGCCGCAGGAAGGGCAGCTCCTCAGTGATAAAGGCGTCAACGCCGGGATTTTGCAGGCCCACGGAGTTGAGGATACCCATAGGGGTTTCCGCGATGCGAGGAGCGGGATTGCCCTCCCGTGGGAGCAGAGTCAGGCCCTTGGCACAGATGCCTCCCAGCTCCGACAGGTCAAAAAACTGGCTGTACTCCCGGCCGAATCCAAAGGTACCAGAGGCCACCACCACCGGATTTTTCATGGTCATCCCCGCCAGCGTGACGGACAAATTCACATCAGGCATCCCAGTCTACCTCCCTGGAATCAAATACCGGGCCGTCCTTGCATACATGCTTCCGGCTGCCGTCGGCCATGTCGCAGGCGCACACCAGACAGGCCCCCACGCCGCAGCCCATCCGCTCCTCCATAGACACCTGGCAGGGGATGCCAAACTCCTCCGCTACCTTCGCCACGTTCCGCAGCATGGGCTTGGGGCCGCAGGCCAGCACTCCGTCATAGCCCCTGTCCTCAGACAGCTCCCGGCGGACCAGGGCGTCCACAAAGCCGTGATGTCCCAGAGAGCCGTCATCAGTGGCGCACAGAACCTTGGCGCAGTCCTCCCGGAAGAAATCCTCTAAAATGATCTTGTCCCGGGAGCGGCCTCCCAGGATGGCGGTGGCCCTTCCCCCGGTGTACTGGGCGCAGCCCAGCATAGGCGGGATGCCGATGCCGCCACCCACCAGGAGGTAGCGGCCCTCCGGCTTCAGATCAAAGCCGTTGCCCGCCAGACCCAGCACATCCAGACTGTCCCCCAGCTCCCGGCCGGCCAGCCACCGGGTCCCCTCTCCCCGGACCTCAAAGACGATGGACAACAGGTCGTCGGGCTCGTCCTCCATACAGGAGCACACCGAGATGGGCCGCCGCAGCAGCAGCCCCTCCCCACACCGGATATGGACGAACTGACCGGGGGCCCGGAAGGAGGCGCGGATCATGTCTCCCACCTCCAGTGTCATATAGACGGCGTCGCCCACCTGCTCCTTGGACACAATCTTACATTCTCGTTCTACTTTCATAGACATCTCTGCTTTCTATACTGTGTTGAACCGGGAAAAGGGATAGTCACTTCTCCCAGGGGACCTTTTTGGACCTCTTGCTGGTAGACTGCTTCTCCTCCTGGGGGAAAGTCCGGCCCGATCCAGCCTGACGCACAGCGCAGCTGGGACAGCCGATCAGGGGGCTGTGGCGGGTCCCGCAGTCGGGGCAGGTGACCTGCTCCGCTTCCGGCTGGTCGGTCAGCGCGGCCCAGGCGCCAGGGGCGGCGGTGTACAGCTCCACCTTGCCGCACTGGGGGCAGGCGTACAGGTCCACCTCATAGCTGGGCAGACCCAAAGAGGAGAGCCCGCCGTACCCGTCGGAGCCGATGGAGAAATTCCGCAGTTTCCGGTGGAGGATGGCGCCGCAGGCAGGGCAGGGCTTGCCAGTGTTGATGTCGGCGCGGATGTCCTCCCCGTTTTCCAAATAGGGGGAATCCAAAATTTGGCGGAACAGCTCCGCCCGTTCCGGCCCCACGGTATTGTCCAGCCGATTGGCACAGTCCGAGCACACAGACTGCTTGGTGTTATGAAAGTCTATCTTTACCTTGTCGAACATACCCAGCTTCTGGCCGCATAGGACACAATTTGCCATGATACCGCCTCCTTGTTCCCGCACCGGGGCGGGGTCCTCCGTCTCTCCCGTTAAACGATGGTCACAAACTGCTTGATATCATCCCGCATGGCGATGGCGGCGTTTCTGGCGGCCTCCTGAAAATCATGGCCATCCCCACCAGTCTTTTGCCAGGCACACATAATGCCACGGGAGGAGTTGACAATGGCCCCGTGGCCATATTTGTCAAAGGCGTACCGCACGTCGTCAGCGGTGCCCCCCTGAGCGCCGTAACCGGGGACCAGGAAGAAGGTATGCTCCAGCCGCTTCCGCAGGGCCCGGATGTCAGAGGGGTAGGTGGCTCCGGTGACGGCCCCAGCCATCGTATAGCCGTATTTGCCCTCGGTGCCGGCGGCGATGCGCTCGTTGAGGTCGCCCATTACCTGGTAGACCAGCCGGTCCCCGGCCACGATGTCCTGAAGCTCGCCGGAGCCGGGGTTGGAGGTCTTGACCAGGACAAAAACACACTTGTCCTCCTCCTTGGCGGCCTTCAGGAAGGGATTGATGGAGTCAGAGCCCATATATCCGTTCAGGGTGACGCAGTCGGCGTCAAAGGACTTGAACTGCTGGCCCTCGATGCTGGCCCCGGACAGCCAGCCCTCGGCGTAGGCGGCGGCGGTGGAGCCGATGTCCCCCCGCTTGATGTCAGCGATGACGAACAGTCCCTTGCTCTTGGCGTAGCGGATGGTCCGCTCCAGCATCTCCATGCCCTGCCAGCCCAGATTCTCGTAGTAGGCAGACTGGGGCTTCACCGCCGGAACGACGTCGCACAGGGCGTCGATCAGGCCCGCGTTGAACTGGTAGATGGCCTCGGCGGCCCCCTTCAGCCCCACGCCGTGCTCCTCAAAAGCGGCCCGGCGGATGTGTTCGGGAACATACTCGATCCGGGCGTCCAGCCCGGCTACGGTGGGGTTTTTCATGGCGCGTATCTTATCCTGTAATACGTCAAAAGACATAGCGTCCTTCCTCCTCTGTTTATGTGATGTCTCAGGCCTGGCGGTAGATGACCCGGCCCTTGACAATGGTATATTTCACCCGGCCCTTGACCTTCCAGCCGCCGAAGGGGGTATTCCGGGCCTTGGAAGCGAACCGCTCCGGGTCAACGGTCCACTCCTCGTTGGGGTCGAAGATGGTTAGGTCCCCGTCCACCCCAAGGGACATCCGACCTTTTGGCAGGTGGAGGATGTCAGAGGGGTTGGTGCTCATCCGGCGGATGATCTCAGGCAGCTCCATTTTGCCCGTGTGGTACAACTGGGTCAGCGTGATGGCCAGACTGGTCTCCAGCCCGATCATGCCGCTGGGCGCCCGGACAAGGGGGCGGGCCTTCTCCTCGGCGGAGTGGGGGGCGTGGTCAGTGGCGATGGCGTCTATGGTGCCGTCCTTCAGGCCGGCGATGATGCCCTTGACATCCTGGGCGGTGCGCAGGGGCGGGTTGACCCTTGCCAGGGAACCCTGGACCAGCACCTCGTCCTCGGTGAGGGTGAAGTATTGGGGGCAGGTCTCACAGGTGATGTGGATGCCCTTCTTTTTCATCTTTCGGATGATCTCCACGCTGCGGGCGGTGGACACATGGCAGATATGGACGTGGGCCCCGGTCTCCTCGGCCAGCATGGCGTCCCGCATGACCACCAGTTCCTCGGCGATGGCGGGCCGTCCCTCCAGCCAAAGCTGTCGGGATACGCTGCCCTCATTCACCGCCCGCCCCTCCACCATGGAGGTGTCCTCGCAGTGGCACAGGACCGGAATGTCCAACTGACCGGCTTGGATCAATACATCCCGCATGAGATTTGCGTTGTCCACATTGTTCCCGTCATCCGACAGAGCTATGGCTCCCGCCTTTTTCAGCGCGTCGGCATCGGTGGGCTCCTCCCCGCGGAGCCCTTTGGACAGGGCGGCGATGGGGAAGATCTGGACCCCGGAGCCCTGGTTGGCCCGGTCCAGCACATACTGGACCTGCTCGGGGCAGTCCACTGTGGGGCTGGTGTTGGCCATGCAGGCCATGGCGGTGATGCCGCCACGGGCGGCCGCGTTGGAGCCGGTGATGATATCCTCCTTATAGGTGAGGCCGGGGTCCCGGAGGTGGACATGCATATCCACCAGGCCAGGGGAGACGGCCAGACCGGAGGCGTCGATGACCTGGTCAGCCTCTGCCTCCAGGCCGCGCTCAATCAGGACGATCTTTCCGTCCTCAATCAGGATATCCTGAAGTATGACGGCGGAGGTCACAGGGTGGACCACCCGCCCGTTTTTGATTAAAAGTTTCATGAGGTCCCTCCGGAAATGAAAAGCTATTTTTCAGCCGTGTTGTTTCGGCGCGCCGAAACGCATATCTATCTAACTGTAAATTATAGCGGAAGGCGCAAAATTTCGCAACGGATTTTACAATTAAATTTGGAGCGGGGAGGTCGCCAGGCACGCAGAGCTTTGTAGAAACGCCCCGCCTTGGCAAAAAGCCAAGGCGGGGCGTTTTTGAGAGCGGGCGAGGGTCGGCAGCCTGCTGTCTGATCACTTTTTAGCCTTCACAAAAGGGAACATAAGAGCGTATAACAGCGCCTCATCAAGTTAAAATAGGAATATTACTTTGATGGGAGGGCTTAGTATGAATGCTCACACAATCACAGCCGAACAGATTGCCAGGTATGGCGAGCATCTGAGGGAGGAGGAGCGCGCCCCCGGCACCGTCGAAAACTATCTGCGAAATGTAGACCGCTTTGTATTCTGGCTGGCCGGACGTGCCGTGACCAGAGAGAAGGCAGTCGAATGGAAGGAGCATCTGGTGTCCTGCCGCTACGCTCCGGCCACTATAAATGGAATGTTGTCCGCGCTCAACAGCTTCTTTTCCTACTTTGGTTGGCAGGAGTGCCGGGTGAAGGCGCTGCGTGTCCAGCGGCGGGCATTCCGTGACCCTTCCCGGGAGCTGACGCGGGAGGAGTATGAACACCTGATCGAAACGGCCCGCCTGCTGGGACGGGAGCGCCTTGCCCTGGTACTGGAAACCATAGGGGCCACCGGGGTCCGGGTGTCTGAGGTCCGCTATCTCACCGTGGAGGCCGCCCGGAGTGGCCGGGCCGAGATATCCCTAAAGGGGAAGATCCGCACCATTCTGCTTCCGGGCAAGCTGTGCCGCAAGCTTCTAAAATATGCCCGAAAAGAAAAAATCGCCTCCGGCGAGGTGTTTCGCACCGGCGGCGGCAAAAGCCTGTCCAGAAAACAGATATGGTCAGAGATGAAGAACCTGTGCCATCATGCCGGGGTGGAGCCGTCCAAGGTCTTTCCCCACAACCTGCGGCACCTATTTGCCACCGTCTTTTACCGGGCCTGTGGGGATATCGTCAAGCTGGCTGATGTGCTGGGCCACTCCAGCATCGAAACGACGCGCATCTATCTGCTGACCTCCGGGGCGGAACACATCCGAACCCTGGACCGGCTCCGTCTGGTCTGCTAGACAAAATGATTATTTTGCGGTGACTCTTGCTGTTGACATATGCCTATTGTGTAACAAAATGATTATTTGGTCACACATCCGCTAACAGAGCCGACCATCCATGGCATTATTGTAGCGCACTCCAAAAGAGAATGCAAGTTTAACAGTATAAAAACCGGACCGTATGAGAATTTTTTCTCCGACGGCTTAACTTTCATACACATTTTTCCAATTTTTTCCTTGATTTTCCTTTTCCTCTTTAAGTACGGGAGAAAAATGTCTGACCTAAATCGCTTTCCGGCGGCTTTCCTATTGACAAAATAATCATTTAGTCCAATTTGGACAGAAGAGGAGGAGAAAAAACATGAAGAAAAAGCTGTTGTCCACATTGATGGCGATGATTATGGTGCTGTCAATGTTCCCAGCGGCGGCACTGGAGGAAAGCGTTGACCTGCAGTCCAGCGGGACCACGGCCACAGAGGCGTCCGGCCAGGAGCCGGACACCACGGAAGATGGATGGACTGAGGTCAGCGGCGCGGAGGCACTGGGCGCCGCTCTGACCAGCGGCGGCAATATCAAACTGACCGAAAGCATTGAAGTGAGTGAGAAACAGAGCTGGACTGTCGCCAGCGGTACGACCGTCGTGCTGGACCTGAACGGCTATAGTATCACCAACACCTATAATGCCTCTAATTATTTCCTTATCACGGTCAATGGCGGATCTCTGACGCTGGAAGATAGCTCTGAGGCTGGCACCGGCAAAATTGAGATCAAGGACGCTTCCAGCAGCTACCCCCTACAGCTGAAGGGGAATGGAAGCAGCTTTACCATGAATGGCGGTACGATCACTGCGATAGAGGATGCTCTGGACATTTATACTTCTGCCCAAAATACGACTGTTACCATCAACGGCGGTACGATGAAAAGTCAGAGCTATTCAACCCTTGCCATCCGCGGCAAGGGTACCGTAGTCAATATCACCGGAGGTCTAATCGAAAACGATGGTTCTAATACTGCCTTTGTTAGCAGCGGTAGCGGCTCCACTGACCCGGAGAGCATCGTGTTTAATATGACCGGCGGCAAAATGACCTCGACTGGGACTGGTATCCTCACCGACTATGCGCTGACTGTGAACATTGGCGGCGAGGCCGAGATCGAGACCAAAGGCACTGGTATCGCTGTAAAAGGTACCACCATACTGAATGTGGAAGGAGGCAGCATCAAATCTGGAGCCTATGGCATAAGCGCCGACTATAATAATACTGTCAACATCACTGGCGGCACCATCGAAACTACCAGCTATAGTTCGGCGGCTGTTAAGGTGGGAGCACAGAGTCAAGCTGCTATTTCCGGTGGTACCATCGTAGGTAAGAAGAACCTGGACGGCTCCGCAGACAATATTACCGTCACCGGCGGCACTTTCCAGAATGCCGACGGCGGTAAGGTAGATGTGAGCGACTATCTTCCTGAGGGCACCACTCAGGACGAAAGCGGCAACGTGGTTGTTGATGAGAGCACGGCCGTAGCTTCCATCGGCAACGTAGGTTACACCACTTTAGCGGCCGCCGTGGAGGCCGCCAAGAACGGTGATATCATCACTCTGCTGAAACCAGTGGAGATTACTGAGTCTCTTAAAATCAATAAGGCGGTCGTCATCGACGGGAAGGACAACACCCTGACGGCGAAGGACTGCGCGGCGCTGCAGATCACGGCGGATCTGGATTCCCTCACCATCCAAAATCTGATTGTGGCTGGCGAAACTGCCAACGAAAACTATGTGGCCAGTGAGATCATGGCTGCGCCCTATATGGGGTTGGGCACCTATAACATGGCCTACGGCGTTGGCGACTTGAAGCTGAACAACGTGACCATCCAGGGATTTGACTATGGCCTGTATTTCAGCAGCAGTACAACCAATGACAAGCCTCTCTCCATCACCGCAAATGATTTGACCATCCAGGACTGCTATATCAAAGGCGTCTACCTTGAAAAGCTGACCAATTCTTCGTTTACTGATTGTAAGTTCTTGAACAATGGCGATGACGCGGAGCAGGTAAGTGAAACCTTCTCCACCTGGATGTGCGGCGTGGACCTGAACCTGAAGTACGGCACATATGAGGACATCACCTTTACAGGCTGTACCTTTACCGGAAACGGTGCCAATCGCGGCACCGCGCTCCACATCAAAGCCCGTGACGACGGTAGTTATGCCACGAATGACGCCTCTCTGGACGGCGTGACAATAGAGGGCTGTGTCTTTAGCGAAAATAACGCTGTTGACAGCGGGGCTGCAGAAGAAACTCCATACGGGCCCGTTGTTTTGGGCGAGCCTGGTAAGGATAACAAGACCCCGGTCAATGTGTCCATACAGCCTGATGTAACTTACACGGATAATCTGAAAACGGATGCGGTGTTTACGGTTACCTTTGACAGCAACGGCGGCAACGCTGTGCCTACCCAGATGGTGGAGGCGAATCAAACCATCACCCTGCCCACCCCAACACGCAGTGGGAGCTATACATTCCAGGGCTGGTATGAGGATGGCACAAAGATCGAGCAGAAGGAATATCAGGTGACCAAAGATGTGACCTTGGTAGCCCAGTGGACCTATACTGGCGGTGGCAGCGGCGGCGGAGGCGGCTCCAGCAGCTACTCCATCAGCGTGGACAAGAACATTGACAACGGCAGTGTGACCGTGTCCCCCAAGAGCGCCTCCAGCGGCCGGACGGTGACCATCACCGTCAAGGCCGACGAGGGCTATGAGCTGGACGAGCTGACCGTCACCGACAAGAACGGGGACGAGATCAAGCTGACCGACAAGGGCGACGGCAAGTATACCTTCAAGATGCCCCGGTCCAAGGTGACCATTGAGGCCTCCTTCGTGGAGATCGACCACCAGGATACCTGCCCCGCCGCCGGCTTCCGG
>NZ_JAOQKF010000004.1:0-195551 GCF_025567565.1 Muriventricola aceti
GGCCTCTGCCGAATGGCAGAGGCCCTTTTGTTCACCGCTGGGGCAGGTATTCGGCGGGGTCTACCACCACACCGTCCACCGCAGTCTCCAGATGGAGGTGGGAGCCCATGTTGCTCTCCGCGATGGCTGTGGCACCGACGGTGGCAATCGCGGTACCTGTTTCCACCGTATCTCCCTCCGCAACCAGGACCTGGTCTAGGTTACAGTAGGTTGAGGTCAGGTCGTTCCCATGGTCAATGACCACGGACGTACCCATCAGGCCATCTTCAAAGACCTGGACCACAGTGCCGTCGCCCATGGCTAGCACCTGGGTGCCCGCCTGGACAGAGAGATCCAACCCCCCATGGGTACGCCAGTCCCCAAGTGTGGGGTCCAGCAGCAGCGTCTCCACACTGAACTCCCGTAAGATCTCTCCCTTTACAGGCCAGGTGAAAACGGTGGCGGTAGGCTTGTCCTCTTGGGGCGTGGTTTCGGCGGGCTGCTTGACCGGCTCTGGGTCATCCGGCTGGGTCACCGGTTCCGGATTGCCGGTGGGCTGGTCATCCGGCTTTGATGAGACCGGCGGGGTAATGGTGCCCGCGGGATCGGGCCCGTTGGCCTCGGAGTCAGGCAGGACCACGGTGGGGTTCCCGGTCACCGGCGAGGTCCCACCCATATCACCGGCGATGGAGTTGAGGAGATAATAGCCCGAGATTCCTATGGTGGCGACGCACAGGAACAGGACTATGTAAAAGCCCTTTCCCAGCATGAAGTCGCCCAGACGTTGTATCAGGTTTCGATTCTTCACAAAATGCACCTCCGAAGCCTATTGTGGACAGCGGAAGGAGTGGTTATACATGGCAGGCAAAAATTTTCTGGCCGGGCCGGCCATGGACGAATCCCTCTTTTTATGGTATACTGCTTAAAAATCGACTACAGTTCTCGGGAGGTCCAGATGTATCAAGAACTAACACTGTCTAATGGAGCCCGGATTCTACTAGAGCGGGTGGCCGGCGCACGGTCGGCGGCCCTGGGCTTTTTTGTCGGCGCTGGCTCCCGACACGAATCGGCCGTGGAGAATGGGGCCGCCCACTTCATTGAGCATATGCTGTTCAAAGGGACAGCCCGCCGGTCCGCTGCCCAGCTGGCCCGAGACATGGACGCCATTGGCGGTCAGGTCAACGCCTATACCACCAAGGAGCACACCTGCTTCTACGCCCGGAGCCTTGACCGTCACCTAGACCAGGCCCTGGATATTTTGAGCGACATGCTCTTTCACTCCAGATTCGCCCAGAAAGATGTGGAGATGGAGCGGAGCGTCATCCTAGAGGAGATTGGAATGTATGAGGACGCCCCGGACGACCTGGTATCCGAGCGGCTGGCCGCCGCCGTGTACAAGGGATCCCCCCTGGCCCGTCCCATCCTAGGCACCCAATCCACCCTGGCCCCCATGACCGGAGCGTGGCTAGACCAGTGGCGGCGGGAGCACTACCGACCAGGAGTTCTGGTTTCCGCCTTGGCAGGCAGCTTTACGGACAGCCAAGTGGACAAGCTGAAGGACTGCCTGTCCGCTCTGGAGCCGGGGGTCGCTCCTGTCCAGAAGCCAGCCGCCTACCGCCCGGCGGTCACCGCCCGGAAGAAGGCCATTGAGCAAAACCACCTGATTCTGGCCTTTCCCTCCCCGACCTATCTGGACCCCAGGCGGCGGCAGCTCCAGCTGCTCAACGCCCTGCTGGGGGGAGGGTGCTCCTCGCGCCTGTTTCAAGAGGTCCGGGAGAAGCGCGGCCTGTGCTATACCGTCTACTCCTATGTGGCCGACCACCAGGATACAGGGCTTCTTGGCATCTATACCGCCGTTGGAAAAGAGCAGGAGCGCCAGGCCCTGGACACGGTCCGGGACGTAGTGGAGCGGCTGCTCCAGGAGGGGCCGTCCCAGGAGGAGCTTGACCGGGCCCGTGAGCAGGCCAAGGCCAATCTCCTGATGGGCGCTGAGTCTATTCAGGCCCGGATGAGCCACCTGGGGGCCTCCGCCCTCCTGTACGGCAGGGTGCAGGAGACCGAGGAGATCATCTCCCTCTATGACAGCGCCACCCGGGCGCAGTTGAGGGATCTGGCCCGTGAGATCTTCCACTGGGACCTGGCCTCCCTGTCCGCTTTAGGACGGGTGGAGGCCGGGGACCAGTACCGCCGCTGGCTGGAGGGGTGATTTTTCTCCCGCTTTTTGGAAAAGGGGCTTTTTCTCGCCCGGTCCATGTGTTATGATAGAAAAAAAGAACGTGCCTGGAGGAGAAGTCCATGCCCTATGCCATCCTTGCGGCTGTCCTGGTGGCCCTGGATCAGCTGGTGAAATATCTGGTCCTGCAAAACATTGAGCTGGGGGCCCATGTGCCCTTTATTCCCCATCTGCTGGAACTGACCTATGTAAAAAATACTGGGGCGGCCTTTTCTATTTTTTCCGAGCACACCTGGCTGCTCGCCCTGGTGTCCCTGGTCATGTCCGTGCTGCTGGCCCTGGCTATCTGGAAGAATTTTTTTCATCATCCACTGGGAAAGGTCATCCTGACCCTGCTGCTGGCCGGGGCGGTGGGCAACCTTATCGACCGGGTCTTCAGGGGCTTCGTGGTGGATATGTTCAACGTGCTGTTCATGAATTTTGCCGTCTTTAATGTGGCGGACATCTGTGTGGTGGTGGGGGGCATTGCCGCCGCCCTCTACTATCTCTTTCTGGCGGATAAATTGGAGCCCCATCCGGGCAGGGAGACTGACGATGATCCCGCTTGATCTGACGGCCGACCGGGAGGGGGAGCGGTTGGACGCCTTTTTGGCCCGCTCTGTCCCCGACCTGACCCGCTCCGCCGCCCAGCGGCTGCTGGAGCGGGGGGCGGTCACCCTCCGGGGCCGGGCCGCCAAAAAAAATGACAAGACCAGGCTTGGGGACACCCTCACAGTCTGCCTGCCCGAGCCACAGCCCGTGGACCTGGTCCCCCAGGACATCCCTTTGGATGTGATCTATGAGGATGACGATGTGATTGTGGTCAACAAGCCGGTGGGGCTGGTGGTCCATCCGGCACCCGGACACCCAGACGGGACCCTGGTCAACGCCCTGCTGTACCACTGTGGGACCTCTCTCTCTGGAATCAACGGGGAGCTTCGCCCCGGCATCGTCCACCGCATTGACCGGGACACCTCTGGCCTGATCGTCGCCGCTAAAAACGACCGTGCCCATCTGGCCCTGGCCGCCCAGCTCCAGGATCACTCCCTGGCCCGGGTGTACGAGGCGGTGGCGGTGGGAGGCTTTCGGGAAGACTGTGGCACTGTGGACGCTCCCATCGGCCGCCATCCGGTGGACCGGAAAAAGATGGCCGTTGACCGCAAAAACGGCCGGGAGGCGGTGACCCACTGGTCCGTTCTGGCCCGCTATCCTGGCTATACCCATGTGGAGTGCCGGCTGGAAACAGGCCGTACCCACCAGATTCGGGTCCATCTGGCCTCCATCGGCCATCCGCTGCTGGGGGATACGGTGTACGGCAGCAAAAAGCCATGGCCCGGACTGGCCGGCCAATGCCTGCACGCCCGCAGGCTCCGGTTCGTCCACCCTTCCACCGGGGAGCCGCTGGAACTGGAGTGTCCGCTGCCTGATTGGTTCCGGGATGTCTTGGAAAAGCTGGAACATTAAAAGCTCCTGTGCTGGCCTATGGCCGATACAGGAGCTTTTTCATGGGTATCTGGATTTCCATACCAGAATCACAGGAGCGGCGGGCTTTTTCCCTTGCTGAAAGCGGCGGGCAAATATGATTTGCTTGTCAGGGCAAACCGGTTCAGATATACTGAACCCAGAACACAAGAACAGGAGGGGACTTATGAAACAGATCTCTCAAAATATCCGCAGGCTTAGGAAAGAAAAAGGGATGTCCCAGGAACAGCTTGCCCAGGCCCTTCATGTGACGCGGCAGACGGTATCCGCCTGGGAGCGGGGAATAGCCCAACCAAGTCTGGACGTTCTGGGGCAGATCGCCCAATTACTGGGGGTGGAGCCGGAGCGGCTGCTTTACGGCGAGGACAGCGGCCGGGGGCGGGTCTACCGCGGCGTGTCTTTCTGGCCGGTATTGGGCGTGATCCCCATGTTTTATGTTATGGTATTCTGGGTTCTGCCCATCCCCATAAGCCTGGTAGCAGGCACTTTTACTGATACAGCTATTGTGCTGTGCGGTCAGCTCTTTTTAGCCATCGTCATGATGTTCTGCTACTGTGGGTTGAAGGATGAGATCCGAAACCGGGACTACTATGACCAGACAGAGGACCGGGAAAACGACGACCTGGAGTAGTGTGGGGAAGGAAATTGCATCAATACAAACGTGGGGAGCGCCTATCTGGGTGCTCCCCTTTCAACGGCAGTGTTGTCATGTCTTGGTCTCTTCGATGCTGGGCCGCTTTCGCTACGACTTGTAGGGCGGATAGCTCCGCTTTGCGGCTCACAGCGCGCCCCGCCTGTGGGGTGGCAGGTCACTCCATAGCAAACAATAAAGGAACGCTCCGAAGAGCGTTCCTTCCGCTTTGATTAAATCAGGCCAGGGCCGCGGTAATAATTGCCATGGAGTAGACCTCCTGGGCGTTACAGCCGCGGGACAGGTCGTTGATGGGGGCGTTCAGGCCCAGCAGAATGGGGCCGTATGCCTCAAAGGAGCCCAGGCGCTGGGCGATCTTATAGCCGATGTTGCCGGCATTGATGTCGGGGAAAATAAAGGTGTTGGCATAGCCGGCCACTTTGGAGCCCTTGCATTTGGTCTGGGCCACACGGGGGGACACGGCAGCATCAAACTGCAGCTCGCCCTCGATAGGCACGTTGGGCATAGCCAGCTTGGCCTTCTCGGCGGCGTTGCGCATCTTGTCTACATCCTCGCCCTTGCCGGAGCCAAAGGTGGAGTAGGACAGGAAGGCCACCTTGGGGTCGATGCCAAAGATCTTGGCGCAGTCCACAGTTTCAGAGGCAATCTCCACCAGCTCGTCCTCAGTGGGCTTGATGTTGATGGCGCAATCAGCCATGGCAAGCACATCGTTTTCGCCGGTGGCGGAAGGACGGACCAGGATGAAGCAGGAGGACACGATGGAATTGCCGGGCTTGGTCTTGACCAGCTGCAGGGCGGGACGGACGGTGTCGGCAGTGGAGTAGGTAGCGCCACCCAGCAGGGCGTCGGCCTCCCCCATAGCCACCAGCATAGTGCCAAAGTAGTTGCCCTTCTTCAACATAGCGCGGCACTCATCGGCGGTCATCTTGCCCTTGCGCAGCTCCACCATGCGGGCCACCATGGCCTCCATGTTCTCATAGTTCTCAGGGTCTACGATGATGGCACCCCGGATATTGAAGCCGGCGTCCTCGGCGGCAGCCAGAATCTCAGCCTCGTTGCCGATGAGAATGGGGGTCAGGAAGGTCCCGGAGAGCAGACGGGCAGATGCCTCCAGGATACGGGGATCGGTCCCCTCAGTGAATACAATCTTGCGAGGATGGGCCTTCAGGATCTCAATGAGCTTTCTAAACATAACGACTTCCTCCAAATCAAAAATCAGGCGCGGAAAAGCGCCAATTCCTGGTCCCTATGGTAGCATTTTCGGACCCGAAATGCAAGGGGCTTTCGCCTGTTTTTCCCGTGTATCCTGTGAAAAATCTTTGTTCGGCGGGAACAAAATTTTTCAGTTTTGCTCTTTACGACAAGTATAGGTTTCAGGTATACTATACCAAGTGTATTGTCGCTCCCCTGGAGCGCGTTGAGGTGAGAGATATGAATGAAGAATTTTCCCGCACCCTCTCCCTGCTGCGGCAGGAGAAAGGGGTGAGCCAGCGCACCGCCGCCACAGCCCTGGGCATCTCCCAGGCCCTGCTCAGTCACTATGAAAACGGTATTCGGGAGCCTGGCCTGCCCTTTGTGGTCCGGGCCTGTGACTATTACGGCGTGTCCGCTGATTTTCTCCTGGGGCGCACCCTTAGCCGGGACGGCACCACCATTGCCCCCGAGGAGCTGTACGACCTGAGCGACGAGAAGGACAACTCTCTGCGCGGGGGCGTCCTGGCCCTCCTGTCTAAAAAGCTGCTGGTCAACTCCATCGGCGTACTGTTCGACCTGTTGGCCAAGACGGGCAGCCGGGAGGCCATCCGCGCCTGCGCCAACTATCTGTCCGGGGCGGTCTATAAAATGTACCGCCGGCTGTATCAGGCCAATCCAGCCAACAACCCGGACTTTTTTTCCGTATCCCCCCACCTGTTTGAAGGCGGGCTGGCCGACGCGGACATGAGCTGCTCCGAGTCGGAGTTTTCTGCTGCCCTGGCGGCCCAGGTCAAAGAGAAGGCCCCCCTGCCTGAGCTGTCCAATGATATTTTGGCCCGTGATTACCCGGTGCTGTATCAATCCCTGCTCCAAATCGTCCATAACACCGGAGAGCGGGTCAATGGGCTGTTGGAAGGCCGGAAGAGCAAGTGAGGCGGGCGCGTTTTTCCCACTTGCTCATTTTCCCCTCCACCTCTCAAGCTTCAACCGCTCGCCCTCTCCATATCAGATCCATCTGCTCACAAGGGGGGCTCCACTCCGTAAGCGATAAATCGCTGACAGATGTGCAGTCGTTTGGCTTTGATTTGGTTTGATTTCCTACCGGAGGTTTATGCTTATGACCGATCAATCTAAAATCCGCAACTTTTCTATCATAGCCCACATTGACCACGGCAAATCGACGCTGTCTGACCGGCTCATCGAGCTGTGCGGAGCGGTAGAGCAGCGGCAGATGGAGTCCCAGCTGCTGGACAACATGGACTTGGAAAAGGAGCGTGGCATCACCATCAAGGCCCGGGCTGTCCGGCTGGACTACCGGGCGGAGGACGGGAACACTTACGCCCTCAACCTGATCGACACCCCTGGGCATGTGGACTTCAACTATGAGGTGTCCCGCTCTCTGGCCGCCTGCGAGGGGGCGGTGCTTATTGTAGACGCTTCCCAGGGCATCGAGGCCCAGACCCTGGCCAATACTTATCTGGCTATGGAGCATGATCTGGAGATCCTGCCTGTAATCAACAAGATCGACCTGCCCGCCGCCGACCCTAAGCGGGTGAAGGAGGAGATCGAGAACATCCTGGCTCTCCCCGCCGAGGACGCTCCAGAGATTTCCGCCAAGCAGGGAATCAATATTTCCGCCGTGTTGGAGGACATTGTTCAAAATATTCCCGCTCCCCAAGGAAATCCCTCAGCCCCGCTGAAGGCCCTGATCTTCGACAGCCAATATGACCCCTATGTGGGAGTGGTGGTCTATTTCCGGGTAATGGAGGGAACACTGAAAAAGGGGATGCAGGTCAGGATGATGGCCTCCGGAGCCTCCTATCAGGTGCTGGACTGCGGCTATCTGCGCCCCCTAGGCATGGATTCCTGCCAAGAGCTGACCGCCGGCGAGGTGGGCTGGTTCACCGCCTCCATTAAAAATGTGAAGGATACCCGCGTCGGCGATACCATCACAGGGGCGGAGGTCCCGGCGGCGGCCCCTCTGCCCGGCTACCGGCCCGCCCAGCCTATGGTCTACTGCGGCATATATACCGAGGACGGCTCCAAATACCCCGACCTGCGGGACGCCCTGGAAAAGCTCCAGCTCAACGACGCCTCCCTGTCCTTTGAACCGGAGTCCTCTATTGCCCTGGGCTTCGGCTTCCGCTGTGGATTTTTGGGAATGCTCCACATGGAGATCATACAGGAGCGGCTGGAGCGGGAGTTCGATCTGGACCTGGTAACCACCCTGCCCTCCGTTATCTATGAGGTAACAAAGACCGACGGCACAGTGGTCCGTGTGGACAACCCCCACAACTACCCCGACCCCGGCTCCATCAGTGAGGCGCGGGAGCCCTACGCCAAGGTATCCATCATCTCGCCCCCGGACTATGTGGGTAATATTATGCCTATGTGCCAGGACCGTAGAGGTGTTTTTAAGGACATGCAGTATCTGGACACCAATCTGGTGGAACTGCACTACTCCATGCCTATCGGGGAGATCATCTATGATTTCTTCGATGCGCTAAAGGCACGCACCAAGGGGTACGCCTCCCTGGACTATGAGCTAGAGGGCTATGAGAAGAGTGATTTGGTGAAGGTGGATCTGCTCCTCAATGGGGACCAGGTGGACACCCTGTCCTTTATTGTCCACCGGGAGAAGGCCTATGGCCGGGCCAGGCGCATCTGCGAGAAGCTAAAGGAGAATATCCCACGCCAGCTCTTTGAGGTGCCCGTTCAGGCGGCCATCGGCGGCAAGATCATCGCCAGGGAGACGGTGAAGGCCATGCGGAAGGACGTGCTGGCCAAGTGCTACGGCGGTGACATCACCCGAAAGAAAAAGCTGCTGGAGAAGCAGAAGGAAGGCAAAAAGAAAATGCGTACTCTGGGCACCGTCCAACTGCCCACTGAGGCATTTATGGCAGTCCTCAAGCTGGACGAGGAGTAAACGGGCATTTTCGTCTGCCTTCCTGGGCCCCCATCTTTGATGGGGCGGCGCTGTGCGCCGTAAATTCGCGGCGAAGCGGAAAATTGCGTTTATTCCCACCCAAGCATTGAAATCACCCTCAGGGCCCCCGGCAAACCGGGCCGATTCCGCCAAAACAGTGGTGAGGCCGGGCGGTACATGATTTTTTCATGTACCGCCCGTTTTTTTCTATCCTCGTTCTGATGACAACCTCTTGGAACTTCGGATCATGGAGGACAGCTCCTCCAGCTTCCTGGCCTTGGCATAAAAGGTACCGATGGGCATTTCACAGGCACAGGCTGCTTGGGGGAGGGTTATGCTCTTTTCCCGCCACGCCTTATGGATCAGGTAGAAATTATCCGGCAAAGCCTGGGACGGCCGGCCAAACCGCACTCCTCTGGCCTTGGCGGCGGCAATGCCCTCGGCCTGTCTCTTGCGGATATTTTCCCGCTCGTTCTGCGCGACAAAGGACAGGATCTGAAGCACCAGGTCGGCGATAAAGGTACCCATCAGGTCTTTGCCCCGTCGGGTGTCCAGAAGAGGCATATCCAGCACCACAATGTCCACTCCCTTTTCTTTGGTCAGCACCCGCCACTGCTCCAGCACTTCGGAGTAATTGCGGCCCAGGCGGTCGATGCTTAGGATATACAGCAGGTCCCCTGCCCGTAACCGTCTGAGCATCCGCTTATAAGCTGGCCGCTCAAAGTTTTTGCCGGACAGCTTATCCATATATTGACTGTCTGATGGTACCCCGGCAGCCAGCAGGGCCAACCGCTGCCGGTCCTCGTTCTGGTCCGTGCTGGACACACGAATATAGCCATAGATCAATTTGCTTTCCCCCTTCGTTTTCTACCATCATAAGGCAACGTGAGGAGAAAGCGCAGCCTAGATCAAGAGACCAGTCAAAAAAATCAGGAACTCATAGCCCCTCTCATCCTCTAATGGAAAGTGAACACCGAATCTTCAGGAATAGCGGCTCGAAAAATCAGGCACAACTAAAAGCCAGAGGGCTTTTAGGCCTGAGAAAGGAGAACAATCATGACTACAGATCCCAGAAAGGCGGCCATCATTGGCTGCGGTGCGGTGGGTGCCTCCATCGCCTTCCGATTTTTGCAGCAGGGCCTGTTTTCCAAGCTGGTGCTGGTAGATGTGAACCGGGCCAAGGCGGAGGGCGAGGCCATGGACCTGAGTGACGGCCTGCCTTACGGTTCCACCATGGAAATATCGGCCGGGGACTATGACGATCTGGCTGACTGTTTTCTTGTCGTTATCACCGCCGGGGCAAACCAGAAGCCCGGTGAGACCCGGCTGGACCTGATCGGCAAAAATACCGCCATCCTCAAAAGTATTCTCACTGAAATTAACGCCCGCGGCTTTCAGGGTATCCTGCTGATCGTTTCCAATCCGGTAGATGTACTGACCTATGCGGCCTGGAAGCTGTCCGGCTGTCCCAGAGGCCGGGTCATCGGCTCGGGTACCGTGCTGGACACCGCACGGCTGAAGCAGCTGCTGGGCGAGGAGCTGGCGGTGGACAGCCGAAATATTCACGCCTTTATCATTGGGGAACACGGGGACAGCGAGCTGGCGGTTTGGAGCGGGGCCAATGTGTCGGGCATCGATCTGGACCAGTTTTGTCAGCTTCGGGGCGGAGTGGACAACTGCCACCTGGACCAGTTGTACCGACGGGTGCGGGACAGCGCCTATGAGATCATCCGACGAAAAGGGGCTACCTACTACGGCATCGCCATGGCAGTAGGCCGCATCGCCCAGTGCCTGGTGCGGGACGAACACTCTGTTCTCCCGGTGTCCGTGGTGCTGGAGGGACAGTACGGCTTGGAGGGCCTGGCCCTCAGCATCCCTTCTGTCGTGGGGCGGAACGGCCTGGAGGAAGTGCTGGAAATCCCGCTGAACGGGGAGGAGCGTCAGGCGCTGGAGGACTCCGCCCGCCAGATGAAGGAGGCCATCGAGTCTTTGGACCTGTAACGGTAACAGGCATAAAAAAGCCCGCCGTCCCATAAGTTGTCCCAAAGGACAAGGAGGGGCGCGGGATGAGGATACAGCGGGCACGGGCAAAAATATGGCTGGGGCGGTCTCTGCGGCAGGTGGTGGCGGCCGCTCTCTTGAGCGTGGGCGTACTGTTCTGTCTGCCCGGAATTCTAATCCGGGGAGATCCCTTATATCAAGGATCCGAGGTGGTTGAATCACTTCCTCCGTCCGGGGACGCAGCCTCCGGTGGAGTACAGGCCGCCTCCCGGGACCGCGGGAGAGCTGTACGGCTGCAGATGGACGACGGAACGATCCGGGAGCTGTCTATGGCTGACTACCTGTGGGGGGTAGTGGCAGCTGAAATGCCGGCCTCCTTTGAACTAGAGGCCCTGAAAGCCCAAGCCTGCGCCGCGCGAACCTATACGGTAGTCAGGCAGAACTCCGGCTCTGACAAGCACCCAGGAGCGAATATCTGTGAAGACAGCACCTGCTGTCAGGCCTATATCGAGCGGGAGGCGGCCCTGGCCCGCTGGGGACTAAATGCCCAGGAGTATGAGGAAAAGATTTCCCAGGCGGTGGAGGGGACCGACGGGCTGGGTATTCTCTATGAGGGGCAGCCCATTCAGGCACTGTTCTTCTCCTCCGCCGCCGGCCGGACCGTGGACGCTGTGGCGGTGTGGGGCAACAGCGTGGACTATCTGAAAAGCGTGGACAGCCCAGAGGGGGATGAGGTCCCCAATTACCACAGCCAGGTCGTTCTCTCCTCTCAGCAGGTCCAAGAGGCGGCTTTGGCCGCCTACCCCGGAGCGGATCTGTCCGGGGAGCCCTCCAGTTGGTTCGGTCCGGCCGTCCGGGACGAGGGCGGCACCGTCACCTCCATCCCCTTTGGCGGCCTTACCCTCACCGGCGGCCAGGTCCGGTCCATGCTGTCCCTCCGGTCCGCCGCCTTTACCGTGACCTGGGACGGGGAAAATTTTACCTTCGACGTTACTGGCTACGGCCACGGGGTAGGCATGAGCCAGTATGGAGCCAACGCCATGGCCAAAGAGGGGAAAAATTTTACAGACATCCTGACCTGGTACTATACCGGCACCCAGGTAGACGATCTCTGGTGAGAAAGGCACAGCCCTCCCGGCCTGCCGGGAGGGCTGTGCCATCTCTCATGTAACGTCAAAACGCACGCCAAAATTTTAGCTGTTTTTATATTCTAGAGCTTATTTACATATCGAACAAATTTCAGTAATATAAAGCCAGTAATACATCTACAATGCCGGGTTAAATCCCAATATATTCCGGGCACTTATTTCACATTTGCTACCCAGAACAGCGAACTAGCTGGGGAAGCCTGCCACGCTATCTATTCGCCAAAGAAACCGGGGGACCCACCTCAAGACTGATACGACCGCTGCCGGCAGCGAGGGAGTGACTGGGGATGGATTCTATGAAATATGAGATCGCTGGCTTGGCGGTCATGACAGCAGCCGCATTTCTTTACGGCCCGGAGGTGGGAAGTTTTGTATTCTCCCTCTCAATCTTGATAGAAGGCATCGTCTGTTTAATCAAATTTCGGCGGAATCGCTGGCTCGCCCTGATGCTGCTCGTCATGGTGGTTTTGGGCAGCGTGTTCACCGTCCGGGAATTTGTTGGACTCTTATCCGAGTAATTGAAAAACTAGAACCTCCGGTGTTGCCAGGGGAGCAGTTCAAGATGGATACGGCCGCTGATGTCACAGGCGCTTGGGCATAGGCCGCACCAAAATACCAGCGCACCATTGGAGGACTGATAAAAATGGGGTCTGATTGGAACATAGATAAATATATTTTGATAACAGCCTTGTGTTCCTCCCTGATCGCCCTCTTATTTACAGATGTCACCTATGCTATCTGTATTTATTGTATTGGCGGCTTTCTTTATGGGGTCATTGGGTGTATCTGTACAATAAAAAAGAAGCATTATGTTCGGGCCCTGGTTTATCTCCCCCTTATCATTTTATCCTTTGTCGCTCTGCTTCGGGAGTTATCACCAGCCCTAAAAAAATAGAGGGAACCCCCAGCTTACGCCATGGAACCCATTTAAGGCGGATACGACTGCTGATGTCAGGAGGGCTCGGACATGGACCGTAAAAAGTACCGTTACCGCTACCGCGTCACTGTTCTCGTAATCATGATAGCAGCCGGGATTTTTTCCAGTATGAAGGCAGTAAGCCTCATATTCTACACATCACTTTTGATTGAATGTTTCGGCGCTTTGATCGTAGATCGGCCGAAGGGCTGGATCGTGCCGGTACTGCTCGTAGCGGGGATCTTGGACGGTATTTTGGTGGTCAAAAAGCTCCTTGAGCTCATGTCTTAACTAAGCAGGCCCCCCGGCTTATGCCGGGGGGCCTGAATTTTGATGCGGAGCAGTATTTAGTTGGAAGCAGTATCCAAATCGGTATCCCCGCCCCAGATCATATTCTTCCGCAGCTCGGCACCCACGGTTTCCATCTGGTGTTTGGCCAGATTGGCCCGCATGGAGTTGAAGAAGGTGCGGCCGTTCTTGTTCTCGGCGATCCACTTACCAGCAAAGGTGCCGTCCTGGATGTCCTTCAGAACTGCCTTCATGTTCTTCTTGGTCTCCTCATAGGGCAGGACACGGGGACCGGACACATACTCGCCATACTCTGCGGTGTCGGAGATAGAGTAGTTCATGGCCGCCACGCCGCCCTTGTTGATCAGGTCGATGATAAGCTTCATCTCGTGGATGCACTCAAAATAGGCGTTCTCGGGCTCGTAGCCGGCCTCGACAAGAGTTTCAAAGCCCAGCTTCATCAGCTCCACCACGCCGCCGCACAGAATGGCCTGCTCACCGAACAGGTCGGTCTCAGTCTCATCGTGGAAGGTGGTTTCCATCACGCCGCCCCGGGCGCCGCCGATGCCGGCGGCATAGGCCAGTCCCAGCTTATAGGCGTCGCCGGTGGCGTTCTGCTCTACGGCGATCAGGCAGGGCACGCCCTTGCCGTTGACATAGGTGGAGCGGACGGTGTGACCGGGGCCCTTGGGGGCGATCATAACCACGTCTACGTCGGCGGGGGGAACGATCTGCTGATAGCGGATATTGAAGCCGTGGGCAAACATCAGCATATTGCCGGAGGACAGGTTGGGGGCGATGGACTTTTTATAGACCTCGGCCTGGACCTCGTCATTGATCAGGATCATGACGATATCGCCCCACTGGGCGGCCTCCTCCACTGTCTTGACCTGCAGGCCGGCCTTCTCAGCGTTGGCCCAGTTCTTGGAGCCCTGGCGCAGGCCGACGCAGACATCACAGCCGGAGTCCTTCAGATTCATGGCGTGGGCGTGGCCCTGGGAACCGTATCCGATAATGGCAATCTTTTTCCCGTCCAGATAGCTCAGATCACAGTCCTTCTCATAGTACATTTTTGCCATAGTTGTATTCCTCCTTCAGTTTGTTGTCATCATATATAGTGCTACGCCCTCTTTCGATGGCGAGAGTACCCGTCTTTGCGATCTCCAGAATGCCGAAGTCGGCCAGCAGGTCTGTGAGTGCCCTGGTCTTGGACCGGTCACCGAAGATAGCTACCGTCAGGGTGTCCCGGCCCACATCGATGATGTTGGCCCGGAAGATGTTGGCCATTTGAATGACCTCATCCCTGGAATTGCGGTCCGTGGCCCGGACTTTGATGAGAGAAAATTCCCTCTGGATAGAGGTGGCCTCGTCCAAGATCTTTACCGCCAGCACAGGGATAAGCTTACGGCACTGGTCGGCAATCTGGTTTATCATCAGCTCGTCCGCCAGAATGCTGATCGCCAGGCGGGCGGTGTTGGGTCGGTCGGTTCCGCCGGTGACAATGGACTCGATGTTATACCCCTTACGGGCAAACAACCGGGCCACCTGGCTCAATACGCCGGGGATGTCCTGGACCAGGATGGCCAGGGTATACAGCTTTTTTTCTGGATCAAATTCCCGTTTCATATCCCCCTAGCCCCCTTATTTCAGTAAGAAGTCAGTGATATGGGCGCCGCCGGCTACCATGGGCCGGACCATCTCATCCATATCCAGGCGGCAGTCGATGACACAGCCGCAGCCAGCGGTCAGCGCTTCCTGGAAGGCCGCCTCCATCTCCGCCATACTGGTTACCCGGAAGCCCTTCAGGCCATAGGCCTCGGCCAACTTGACAAAGTCCGGGCCTCGGTCCAAGGTGGTCTCCGAGTACCGCTGATGGTAGATCAGATTCTGCCACTGGCGAACCATACCCAGGGTGCCGTTATTGAACACTACTGTAATGATAGGCAGGTGGTAATGTTCTACCGTAGCCAGCTCATGGCAGTTCATGCGGAAGCAGCCGTCTCCGGTGGTATGGACCACCACCTTGTCCGGGTTGCCCAGCTTGGCCCCGATGGCCGCTCCCAGGCCGAACCCCATGGTCCCGAAACCGCCGCTGGTCAGCAGCTGCCCAGGATAGTCAAAATGGAAGTGCTGAATGGACCACATCTGATGCTGGCCCACATCGGTGGCCACGATGGTATCCTGGGGCGCCAGACGCCGGATGGTCTCCAGCACCTGCTTGGGGGTAAGCTTATCTCCCGTTTCCGCCACCGAGGGGACCCGCAGAGGCAGGACCTGCTCCTTCCATTCCGGATGGCTGTACTGGGGCAGCTTGGCGTTGAGCATCTCCAACACCCGCCGGGCTGAACCGATGATGTGGTGGTCCGTGAGGACATTTTTGTCAATCTCAGACCGGTCAATGTCAATCTGGACGACCTTGGCCTGGCTGGCAAAGGTCTCCGGCTGGAGCGCCACCCGGTCTGAGAAGCGGCAGCCCACGGCGATGAGCAGGTCACACTCATTGCACGCCACATTGGATGCCTGAGAGCCGTGCATCCCAATCATCCCTGTCGTCAGCGGATGTCCGCCCGGGAAGCCGCCGCCCCCCATAACAGTGATGGCCACCGGAGCGTCCAGCTTCTCGGCAAACTCCCGGAACTGCCGGTGGGCTCGGCCCCGGACCACACCGCCGCCGCAGATGAGCAGCGGCCGCCTGGACTGGGCAATCATCTCCACCAGGGTTTCAATGTCCCCTTTGTTGGGCTCCGGAGCCTTCAGCTCGTGGCTGGTGGCCAGGGACTGGATGGAGCTGCAGGAGCGGTTCCTGCTCCAAGGGACAAACTCATAGTCGATCTCCACACTGGGAAACGTAACATTTTTCAGGAAATCGATGAGCACCGGGCCGGGCCGGCCGGTGGCCGCCACGGCAAATGCCTGACGCATCACGTCCGGGATGGTCTGGGCGTCCCGGACCAGATAGGTGGCTTTGGTAATAGGCATAGCGATGCCGGTAATGTCCACCTCCTGAAAGGCGTCCTTCCCCAGCGTCTGCTCCGTCACATTGCAGGTGATGAACACAATGGGAGAAGAGTCCATATAGGCGGTGGCAATCCCGGTGACCAGATTTGTGGCGCCAGGGCCGCTGGTAGCGAAACAGACCCCCACTTTCCCGGTGGAACGGGCATAGCCGTCGGCGGCGTGAGCAGCCCCCTGCTCATGGGCGGTCAAGATATGGTGGATCCTATCCTGATAGTTATACAGCTCATCATAGAGATTCAGGATCGTTCCACCTGGATATCCGAAAACAGTGTCCACCTCCTGCTCCAGCAGACACTCCATGATGGCCTGAGTGGCGCGTACTTTCAAAACGGCTGACCCCCTTTGGGTGAGATAGAAGTGTGATGTTACGCTGCGCTTTGCGCATGCGGTCTGGGCGCTCTCGCTGCGGCTCTGGACACAAACGGCCGGACTTCGCCTGCCCTGGTTTGTATTCGCCGCTCCGCTCCAAGCTCCGCGCTCAAATTTTCCCTCCGCCCTTCTGCACGGCGATGACGCCGGTACGGGCAACCTCCAAAATGGAGAAGGGCCGCATCATGGCCTGGAAGGTATCCAGACGATCCGGCGTGTCGGACAGTTCCAGAGTCATAGAGGTAGGAGAGATATCATCCACCTTAGCCCCGTAGATGGAACAGATGGTCATAATATCCTGCCGGGTTTTATTGTTGGCGTTTACCTTTAAGATCATCAGCTCCCGGCCAATCAAGTTGGTCTCCTCCAAAGTGCGGACCTTGATGACCTCGATGAGTTTGTTGAGCTGCTTTTCCACCTGCTCCACCACGCTGTTGCCGCTATCCACGATGATTGTGATACGGGAGATGGTAGGGTCGTCGGTGACACCCACGGCCAGGGATTCGATGTTGAAGGCTCGGCGGGCAAACAACCCAGTAATACGGTTTAGAGCGCCCGCCTGGTTCTCCACCAGCACGGAGATTGTCTGTTTCATCTGGTCCCCCTCCTTTAATCGTTGGTGCCCACGTCGGGGTGGACTTCACAGAGCATCAGGCAGGCGCCTTTGGTGGACAGAAAGCGCTCGATGGCCTCGTCCAGTTCTTCCTCCTCGCGGACCATAATGCTGGGGATCCCGTAAGCGGCGGCAATGGCGGCAAAGTCCGGGGAACCGTCCAAATCCACCCCAAAGGGGCCATGATAAGGAACTGATTTCTGGATCTGGTGGACCAAACCCAGGGTATGGTTCTGAAACACAAGAATCTTGATATCCAAATCAGCACACCGTATGGCGGCCAGTTCGTTCATGGCCATCTGGAAAGAGCCGTCTCCACAGACAACGACGGTCTGCCTGCCCGGCTTCGCCACCTTGACGCCAATCGCGGCGGGGAGGGCGTAGCCCATGGTCCCCAAGCCGCCGCTAGTCAGCAGTCGGCCGTGCTTTTGGGGAAAATACTTACAGGTAAAGATCTGATTCTGGCCTACATCCACGCACACCACGGCGTCCTCATCCAGCTTGGCCCCCAGCCTACGGATGGCAGTACCAGGGAACACAGAACCGGGGCGCTTAGGAAAGACCCGGCTCAACTCGGCCTTCCGGTAGTCCCGAAGCATGGCCAGCCAGTCGGCAGAATCGGTGCTGGAAACACCCATATCCAGGATCTGGCGAAGGATGACCTTCACGTTTCCTACCAGGGGGACGGCGGCCTGCATATTTTTCCCGATCTCCGCCGGATCCACGTCGATATGAATGGTGGCCATCCTGCGCTGTATCTCGTCGGGGGAGATGATGGCCCGGTCGGCAGCCCGAGTGCCCACCATGATGAGCAGGTCGGACTTTGCCAGGGCTTTGTTGGCGCAGTGGTTGCCGTGGGCTCCAATCATGCCCAGGTTGAGTGGGTGGTCCGTGGGCATCAGGCCAATGCCCATCATGGTCTTGACAACCGGGATATTGGCGGTCTCCGCCAGCTCCAGCAGCTCCTCCTGTGCGTCGGCCAGCCACACACCGCCGCCAGCGCAAATCAGAGGCTGGCGGGCCTTGGCGATGGTTTCCACTACACGCTTAATTTGGAGGTCATTTCCTTTGACGCTGGGCTTGTACCCCCGGATATTGACCTCCTCGGGCCAGTCAAACTTCTTTAACGTCTGCTCCTGGACATCGATAGGAATATCAATGAGGACCGGGCCCGGACGACCAGTGGAGGCGATATGGAAGGCCTCTCGGACCACCCGGGGAATGTCGTTGGCGTTTTTCACCAGATAGCTGTGCTTGGAGAAGGGCGCCACGGCACCGGTGATATCCACCTCCTGGAAGATATCTCGGCCCAGAAGATGGCTGGGCACCTGTCCGGTGATAGCCACCATGGGGATAGAATCCATGTAGGCTGTAGCGATACCAGTAATCAGGTTGGTGGCCCCGGGACCGGAGGTGACCATGCATACTCCTACCTTGCCGCTGACCCTGGCATAGCCGGAAGCCATATGGCCGGCGTTCTGCTCCGTCCGCACCAGGGTATAGCCGATCTCCGGATGTTCCTTTAGGGCGTCTACCACCGGGCAGATGGTGGCTCCGGCGTAGCCAAAAATATGGTCTACCTGCTCACGCAGCAGGCTTTCAATCAACGCGTGCGCTCCATTCATGGAACTTCACCTCCATTGGTGTGCTTTGGATCAAAAAAACAAAAACGGCTTCGTCCTATCCATACAGATAGGACGAAGCCGGATGCTCCGTGGTACCACCTAAATTCATAACCTTTGACTGGTTATGCGCTCATTTCCCCAATAACGGTGGGAGAACCGTTCCAACCTACTATGGCACGCCGCCAGTTCAGAAGGACTGCTCACGGGCGAGCTTCGGGGGAGGTCCTTCACGAGCGCTTACACCGACCGCGCCCTCTCTTCGCATCCAGACAAGCCTACTGTCCCGTTCATCGCGTTTATGATGATTGTTCACAATCATACTCTATTCTGTCAGATTTGTCAATTCCCTTTCCCCGGAAATTTCTCCGTTTTTTATTGCTTGACCATGTCTACCAAATGTCTACCAAAAAAAGCGGGAAAGCGCTGGGAAACAGGGCTTTCCCGCTTTTCCATTTTTTGGGTGTCTACCAGATGTCTACCAAGGGCACTTTTTCTTTGAAAAAGCCCCCTTTTTTATTTGCTCTTAGCGGGTTTTCCTCACCTTTTTTGCTTTGCAAGGGGCGTTATACAGGGCTGATGCCCTAAAAAGTCCTCAAAGCCTCGAAAAAATGGGGATTTTGTCAGAAAAGTCCCCGAAAAAATTTAAGGAGGAATCCCGAATGAGAAACCTGAAACGGGCTCTTAGCCTGGCTCTGGCTTCCGTCATGGTCATGGGCCTGATGGTAGTCGGCACCGGCGCGAGCTACGTCGATGTGTCTTCCGAGCAGAATCAGGAAGCCATCGAAGTTCTCCAGGCCGTCGGTGTTATGACCGGCGACGAGAACGGCAACTTCAACCCCGACGCCAAGGTCACCCGTAACGAGATGGCCGTCATCATGTCCAATATGCTGGACTACAAGGTGTCCAACTATGCCGGCACCGCTCCCTTTACCGATGTGCCCGCCTGGGCCGAGCCCTATGTGGCTGCCTGCTGGACCCACGGCATTATTTCCGGCTATGATACCAAGACCTTCGGCGGCAGCGACTCCGTCACCGCCGCTCAGGCCGCTCTGATGATGCTGAAGGCCCTGGGCTACTTCCAGTATCAGTCTGACTTCGGCGACAGCTGGGAGCTGTCCACCATCCGTAAGGCCAACCAGATCGACCTTTACAGCGATGTTAAGGCCGCTGCTCTGGAGGCTATGACCCGTAACGATGTGGCTCAGCTGGCTCTGAACACCCTGGAAGCCACTGTGGTCGATGCCTCCGGCGAGCCCAACAAGGTCATCACCCCCGACGGCACCACCGTTCTGGTCGGCGCGGTTGAGTACTTCGAGCTGGAGAAGTCCGGCAACCAGTACACCACCATCTTCGAGGGCAACAACGACAACGGCAAGTACACCGTCCAGCTGGGCGAGGAGCTGTACGACGGCAATCTGGAGAAGCGCGACAGCACCGACGAGTTCAATCGTCCTGCTTCCGTGTGGAGCTACCAGAGCCGCGAGATCGGCAAGTACGCCGACGCCGCCAAGTACACCTACACTGCCGCTGTGTCTAACAAGACTCTGGCCAACGACATTGGCAAGACCGCTCTGGACAACTACAGCTGGTCCGTTTCCGTGGACGGCAACTATCAGACCGCTGCCAAGCCCGACAAGAATGCCTCCGGCGACTGGTATCAGACCGGCAAGGGCGTTCTGACCCAGGTCTTTGTGGACAACAAGACCGAGTCCGTGGACGTGGTTCTGGTCAACTCCTACGTGGCCGAGATCACTAAGGTGGTCGAGGACGACGGCGAGTACACCCTGACCCTGAAGCCCTACGCTCCCAATGGCGGCAGCAACCCCGCCGCCGGTGACCGCACCTTCGAGACCGACGTTGTCGGCTTTGAGAAGGAGGACATCGTGGTCTACACCGCCGCTCAGAGCGAGATCCAGTCTGTTGCTAAGGCCGAGATCGTCAGCGGCGACGTGACCTCCGTCAAGATCGGCAAGAACGCCAGCCTGGACGGCACTCAGTACGACTACTCCAAGATGATCGCCAAGAATCTGGACGACAACACCGCCACCGATCCCTCTCTGAACGATGGCTATGAGTTCTATCTGGATACCTATGGCTACATGATCGCCTTCAAGGGCGTGGAAACCATCGACGACTATCTGTTCGTCACCAAGGCTCTGCCCAGCGTGACTGGCGTAGACGCCAAGGTCGTGCTGGCTGACGGCACTGAGAAGACCATTGCTGTCGACGAGGTCGAGGGCAACGGTGCCTCCGCCAAGGCCGAGGACGCTGTGATCGGCACTTACGGTGCTGACGGCGCTGTTGCTACTAACAACATCTACTCCTACACCGAGGACGACGGTGTCTATACTCTGACCGCTCTGAAGAGCGGCACCGGCGACGGCCAGTATAAAGCTATCCTGACCCTGGGCACCTCCAATAACGAGTACAACGACACCACCCCCGCAAACTCCAAGGTGTATTACACCATCGAGCGGGACATCGCCAAGATGGTCGGTAAGGCCGCCGTCGGCAGCACCGCTCCCGCCGACGTCCGTCTGACCACCGACACTGTGTTCGTGGACGTGAAGGACAACGTGATCTACAACGGCTACACCGAGGTTGTGGACTATGAGCACGCCAACGCCGCTGTGGTCTTTGACAAGAACGGCAAGGCTGAGATCATCTTTGTCACCAACTGCTCCGTCAGCGGTGTGGACGCCGACTACTTCTTTGTGAAGGACGGCAAGCCCGTCATCACCAAGGACGGCTCCACCAAGTACTACACCTATGACGCCTTCATCGACGGCGAGGCCGTGAAGGTCACCACTAAGGGTATGCTGTCCGAGGCTGACGCCAGCGGCGTGCTGCCCAAGAACTCCCTGTACAAGATCACCAAGCAGAACGCCGACAACGAGGTCACCGCTGTTGACCTGGTCGCCACCTGGGACGAGACCAGCATCTTCACCAGCAACTACGCCACCCTGGCCGACGGCTACACTCTGGGCCTGCACAACGCCTCCAGCGACTTGGCTGATGGTCAGACCAACGACACCTTCCGCTATGACGACGAGACTGTCTTCGTGGTGATCGAGCCCAAGAACAAGAAGGGCACCGTGGTCGACGCTGACAAGGTCTATCTGGGCACCGACGCCGACATCGAGACCGAGGACGACGTGACCGCCGTCTATGTCATCGATGCCGACGACAAGACCGACGCCACTCCTTACGCCACTCTGGTCTATGTGATCAAGCAGGCTAACATCGGCGGGACCACCACCCCCGAAACTCCCGATTACACCGGCGTGTTTGTGGACATCAGCGATCCCACTGATGTGACCGTCACCTACAACGGCGATGCTGCGCCCGAGCTGGAGACCATTCTGGCCGCTGTTGAGGCTGAGATCGTAAAGGCCGGCTACACCGTCAATGAGATCACCGAGAGCAGCACTCCTGGCAGTTATGTGTTCAGCGCCACTAAGGGGAAGATTACTCGGAATTATACCTATAATTCCACCGCTGCTCCCAGTCCGGTGTATGCTATCGGCAAGGTAGAGCTGACCAACAACAACTTTGGTAAGTCCTCCAAAGTTGTGGAATTCACCGAGTATGTTGCGAGCAGTGGAACCGTAACCATCGTTCTGGAAAAGAAGGACGGCTCTGCTTTCACCGACGATTTTAGCGGCACTACCACCACTCTCAGTGGATCTGTTTCTACCGCTCTGAGCAACAGCGACAAGACTCTGACTATCACTGTGTCCAGCGTTTCTATTTCCGGAGATGCTGAAACTGTCACTGTGACTATGGCGAAGTAAATCTGTCTAATAGGCACAGATCTAACTAAGGATACCCCCGGACTTCGGTCCGGGGGTGTTCTTTCCCCTTTATTTTATCCCAAAGAGCCGGAAAGAGGACCCGGACTTGATGGCGCTGCCCGGTCCGGAGCTGGTGCTGGAGGAGTACAGGTTGATGGCTTTCAGCTGTCCCAGTCCCAGCGCGGAACAGTGCCCGCCGCTCCGCTCGTACAGGTCCATGCTGATCGACAGGCCCTCCATCCCATAGCACAGCGCCCCGTTTGACTCCCAGAGGTCCAGAAAGCGTGTCGTCCAGCCGCTGCTGATCCCCAGGGAATACTCGGCATACCGGGTGGTGTTAGAGGACACGGTGTTTAGGGAGGAGTAGACCTTGTCGCTGATCCCGTTGAAGCGCATCCATATGGAATAACCGTTTGTGGCGGCCACAGCGGCCCGGACCACCAGAAACAGCTTGAGATAGGACCCCATGTCGAGCTGGCTCACATCCAGAGCCACCTTCTCCGTGTTCTGTGTCAGCGTCCTGTCCAGCAGCAATTCCAAGCGGTTGGCGGCCTGGACTGACTGGAGCGCTCCGCTCAGGGCGGTCAACTGCTCCACAGTTGCCGCTCCCTCCAGACCCGCCGAGAGCGCCGACAGCGCCCCGTCTATCTTCTGATTGTCCTCATTGAACTCTGTGCGGAGCACCGCATCCTCCGCCTCCCATTGGTTGAGCTGGTAATGCTGCGTCTTATTCGTTGACATAATGGTTCTTCCTTTAATGAGTAAGGTTAAGAGTGTGGCTTTTGCGGGGTACGCCTTTTTTACACACTTTGACAGGATTGTCTAAAGGGGGCCTGTAAACACGGCGCACCTAGTTGTCACGCCCTACACATAGGTCCCCCTCTGTCTAACACAAAAAACCGCCCCGGAGTAGGACGGTTTCATACATTTTTTGGAAATTATAAGCGAACTTTATTCCTTTTCAAAAAAGCTCCCCTGTCCAAGACAGGGGAGCTTTTTATTAGGCCGGTTCAGCCCACTTCAGCGGGGACAGGGGGCTCGGCCTCCTTCTTTTTCCGGCGGAAGGTATGGCTCAAGTCGTCGATGACTGAGTAATACACTGGAGTAAATACCAGGGTTATCACCGTAGATATGACCATGCCTGAGATCATCGTGACGCCCATATCGGTCATCATCTCGTTGGTCTCCCCAATACCAAGGGCCATGGGGATCATGGCAATCACCGTAGTCAGGGTGGTCATCAGAATGGGCCGGACGCGCAGAGGGCAGGCGTGGAGGATGGCCTCCTCCCGGCTTTCTCCCTTGGAGCGGCGGATCTTGATGTACTCCACGAGGATGATAGAGGAGTTGACCACCGTACCGGCCAGCATAATAATAGACACCAGCGCCAGGATGGACAGGTCCCGCCCAGTGAGGGGCAGGGCGAACAGAGCGCCAGTAAAGGCCACCGGGAGGATCAGCATGACCATGACCGGCATGGCAAAGGACTCGAACTGGACCGCCAGCACAAAGTAGACCAGCAGCAACGCAACCACCAGAGCAAAGCCCAAGTCAGCAAAGCTTTCCATCATATCCTCATAGGAGCCGGCGGTCTGGGCCTCATAGCCCTGGGGCATGGCATACCCGTCCAGGATCTCATTGATGGCGGCGGTCATCGCTGTCGTATCGCCGCTGATGGTATCACCGGTGATGGTGACCTGTCTGGTCTGGTTGCTGCGTGTGATGCTCTGGGGCGCCTGCTCCACAGTCACCTCCGCTACCGAGGACAGGGGGATGGTCCCCCCGTAGCTGGAAGGAACCGGCATGGACTTCAGGGCATCCAGACTGGCGGAGGCGGCCCCGTCGCCCTTGACCACTACATCATACTCCTTGTTGTCAATGGTAACTGTTGTGGCGGTGACGCCGGTTAGCTCCGACCGGACCGCGGAGCCAATAGACGCGGCGGTCAGGCCATATTGGGCGGCCGCCTCCCTCCGAATGGATACCTTGACCTGATCCACAGCCTCGGACAGAGAACTCTCCACATCCACGGCGTCAGGCAGGGCGGCAATTTGGTCCTTCAGATCGTTCGCGATCATCTCCAGCGTATCATAGTCATCGCCAGAGACCTCTACGTTGATATCGTTGCCGCTCATCATAGTCATGGAGCTGGAGGCGCTGACCGTGATCTCGCAGCCCGCGATATCCTGCAGGGCCAGACGCAGATCGTCCTCAATATCAAAGGCGCTGCGCTCCCGCTCACTCTTTCCCACAAGGTTGACACCCATGGTCACAGAGTTTCCGGAGGACATCATGGAGGAGCCGCCTCCCTGGGCGATGTAATACATATCTTCCATCTCCGGGACCTCCCGCTCCACAATGGCGGCGACACGATCGGAGATAGCGGTGGCCTCCTCCACAGAGGAGCCGATAGGCATTCCAATACTGATGGAAACGCTGTTCTGATCCATTTCCGGGATCATGACCATCTTGGTGTTGGCCAGGGTGAGAACAAATATTGCCACCAGACCAAGGGAGGCCAGCATCCCCATCTTCAGATGGCGGACAAAATAGCCCAGAAGGCCCATATAGCCGTGATAGATCCGCTGGAACAGGCGGGTGGAGAAGGTAGCCCCACCGCTCCTCTTCAGGGCCCGGGCGGCCTGCTTCTCCCTGCGGCGGCGGACCTTCTCCTCATCCAGGGTAAAGTAGCACAGAAGGGGCACCAGTGTGAGAGAGATAATCAAAGAAGCCGCGATCAGCGACGCAATGGTCAGACAGAAGTCGCGGAACATATCCCCCGCCATACCTTCCACCAGCCCCAAGGGGACGAACACGGCCAGAGTGGTGAGGGTGGAGGCTACCACAGAGGAGGTGACCTCCTGGGTTCCATCGACACAGGCACTCAACCGATCGTGTCCTTCGTCAGAAAAACGGTTGATGTTTTCCAGTACGACGATGGAGTTGTCCACAATCATACCTACGCCCATGGCGATGCCGCCCAGACTCATCATGTTTAAGGTCAGGTCCAGCACGCTCATCAGAACGAACACAGACAGGATGCACACGGGCATGGAGATACAAATAGTTAGGGTAGAGCCTCCCCGGCGCAGGAACAGCAGCACCACGACAGCGGCCAGCAGGACGCCCTGCCAGATGTTGCTGAAGGCAGAGTTCACCGACTGGTCAATGTAATCACTGGCGATATAGGGGACAGAGTAACGAATATTTGGGTTCTCCGCCGCCAGCTCCTGGAGCCGTGTTTCCACAGCCCGCGCCACGGCCATTTCATTTCCTCCCGCCTGCTTGGATACCTGAAGAATAACGCAGGAGGTTCCCCCTACTTTAGCGACCGCGTCCAGGTCCTCCGCCTCCATCCTGACATCGGCCACCTCGGACAGACGGACTGTCCCGCCGGCCGGCAGCGTAATCAGGGTGTTGGCAACATCCTCCAGTGAGGTGTATTTGGCGTCGGTGGACACCGTCAGCTTCTTCGAGCCGCTCTGTAGATCGCCGCCGGGGTACAGCAGGTTCTGTCCTGCCAAGAACTGACTGATATAGCTGTTAGACAGGCCAAAGCCCGCCGCCTTGGCCGGGTCAATCTCCACGGCGATCTGTTGCGCGTTTCCGCCGCCGACGGATACCTGTGCCACTCCGTCGATGCGCTCCAGGGCGGGAGCAATCTCATCCTCCGCCAGAGTCTGGAGCTGGGACAGGTCCTCGCCCATCAGGGCAATCATAGCTGTGGGCATCAGTTCACTGGCGTTGATGTTGATGATCATGGGGTCTGCGGCGTCCTCCGGCAGGGAAACCATGTCAAATTTCTCCCGCAGCTTGGTAGCCGCAATGTCTAGGTCGGTTCCTTCCTCGTAAGTAATTTGAATGGTGCTGACGCTCTCTGACGAAGTGGATTGGATCTCATCCACACCGGAAACCGACATAATAGCGGATTCCAATGGAGCGGTCACCAGATCCTCAATGTCGCTGGGGTTGGCGCCCACATAGGTAGTCATCACCACAGCCATGGGCATTTCCATATTAGGCATCAGAGCCATTTGCAGGCGGGCGCTGAAAAGGACACCGAAGATGACCACCATGATGACCGCCAACAATGTCGCTACTTTATGGCGGATACAGGCTTTTGCAGTATTCATCAGGGCTCAATCCTCCCCGGATACGATCCGCACCGCAGTGCCGTCAGCCAGATAGGACTGGCCCACAGTTACGAGCTGCTGCCCTTCGCTCAGGCCAGAGGTCACCTCGGTTACACCGTTTCCGGTCAGCCCAATCGTCACCTCGGTGTACTTGGCCACGCCATCCTCCACTACAAAGGCATATTGGGTCGAACCGCTGGTCAGGATGGCCTCAGTGGGAACTACCACAGCGTCCGCGGAGGTGTCCGTGTGGAAGGTCACATCGGCGAACATACCAGACAGCAGGCCCTCGATGTCCTCGTCCAAGGCTACAGTGACGGTATATAGCTTGGTCTGCGCATTGGCCGCCTTTTCGATGCCCCGGATGGTCCCCACCGTGGATACGCCCAGGGAACTGATGGTCACGTCGGCTTCATCTCCCTGGCCAAGCTTGGGTACCAGAGCCTCCGACACAGACACCTGGACCTTCATGGTGTCCACTCCCTCCACCACGGCTACCGGCATAGAGGCAGATACATAGCCACCCTCTGTGGCATTTAAAGTAACCACAGTCCCGGCAACGGGGGAAATCACATTTCCACCACTGTCTACATTCTCTAAAACAGTGGCCAGCTGCTCCACATTAGATTTATAGCTCTGCATCCCAGCCTCTAACTGGGAGAGCGTGGAGTTGCGGGTTGCAACGGCGCTCTCCAGCTGGAGTTCAGCCTGATCGATCTCCAGCTGAGAAGCCGCCCCAATCTCCTTCAGCGCCTTCAGGTCGCTGAGGTTTTTCTCATATAAGGCGATCTGGCTGTCAAAGACTGCCTTCTGATCCTGGTAGCTTTGAACAGCGGAACTGTAACTAATATTGGCGGCGTTGTAAGAGGAGAGGGTGCTGGCCATATCCAGTGTGCAGATTTTCTCCCCGGCAGATACGGTATCACCCGCCTCCACATAGACAGCGGTACACTGGGCATTGACAGCCACAAAAATGGACTCTTGTCCGTCAGCGACCACCTTGCCAGACACCTTGTTCTCTGTGGAGATGGTCTGGCGGGATACCTCCTCCACCTGAACCGCCACGCCGGCGGGGACATCTGTCTGGGAGCTGTCCTCCTCCCCAGACTGGCAGGCGGCAAGGGACAAGATCATGGCGGCCGCCAGGACAGTGGAAATCGTACGAGTGTGCTTCATGGTGCTCTCCTTCAATTCAAAATGCCGTAGTCCACGGCCCAGCGGTAATTGTGATAAGCGGTAAACAGGTCGACCTCAGCGCCCTCCACCGTTTCCTGGGCGCTCTTCACCTTGTCCTCTGCCTCCAACAGCCCGTTGTCGGACAAGCTGCCCTGGCTATGCTTCAGTTGGGCCACGGAGTAATTGTCCTGCTCCACCGCCAAGGCGGTCCTGGCGGCGTCCAGTACCTGCTTATAGTCCTTCACTTGGAGGTACAGGGAGCGGAAGCTGTTTTCAAAGCTCTGTAATGTCGCCTGATAAGTATATTGGGCAGATTTCCAGGTGTGCTGGGCGGAAACATACTGATACTTTTTCTCGTTGTAATTGTAATCCTTTCCAGCGTCCTTAAAGTCCTCTTGGGCGTCTTCCAAGGTGCGCTGGGCGGCAAACAGATCGTAGCTGACCTCCTTGGCGGCAGCCAAATCCGCCTCCAGGTCCATTTCCTCCAGCTGTTGGCTGGTGACCTGGGGCAGCCCCTGAAGCTGGATGTTCCCGGTCTGCTCCGCTCCGATCAGCATCTCAAGCTGTGCCTTGTAGTTGGAGATATTCATCTCCAGTGTTTGCTGACCGCTGACCAGGGCCGTGCGGCTGGCCTGTGTCTGACGCAGTGTCTGGGAAGAAATATGGCCCAGCTCATAGCGCAGCTCCATTTCCTGGATAGTGCGGTCCAGGGCAGTCAGCTGGCGGTCCAGGGCGCTGTCATTCAACTCCAAATCCACCAAAGCCACATATAGGGATTCAGCTGCCATTATAATCTGCTCCTGGGCGTTTTCCAGCTGGCGGATGACAGCGGCGTTGTCCTCCTGGATCTTTCCATCTTTCAAATCGTCAAAGGTATCCCGCAGGGAATCGTAGGCGGCATCCATAGAGGAGGCGGCGATAGAGCCCACAGCACCTCCTGTGACAATCATTCCCCACTGGGCCTGGGCAATCTGGTTGATTTGCTTGCGGATATCGTCGGTCATTTTTTCATAATCTATGGCCTCGATGGCCTGGATACTCTCCTCCAAGGCTAACAGATTCAGATTGTTCTCCCGCAGGCGGTGCTCCAAGTTGGTAAAACTGATAGAGCCCACCGGATCAGGTATGTATTCCTCCGCGGGCGGCTGTTCCTCCTGTTCCTCCTCCGCTTCCCCAGCGTCCGCTCCATAGACGGCGCTCTCCATCTCCTCGGCGCCTTCCGTATTTTCCGGGGAAACATCCGGTTCTCCAGAGGTTGGGGCCCCGTCAGTCTGGGTAGCGGTGCTCCCGGAGGACACGGCGTCGTCCTCCACAGCCAGAGCCGCCCCGCCAATCAGGGACAGCCCCAGCGCCGCCGCCAGCAGCAGCGCGATGGTCCTATGTTTCATGTGGTTTCCTCCTCATGTGTCCGGGCTGCGCAGCCATAGCGCAGCAAATCGATTCTTGCTTGCAGGATATCACGTTGTATCTCCCGCTGACTATATTCCTGTAGAGTTTCCACGACAGCACCGCCTAAAATAGCCATGCCCAGGAAAAAGATATGTTCCGCATACTCTCTATTCTGTTGCCGCAGCCCGGTCATATCCGTCTCATCCCATAAAGGTTCTGGCATCAATCCTGGTCGTTCTGTCAAAAAGCTCTGGGTCTCTATCCCCGGATTGAGGCGCAGGACCTGAATAAAACGTGCCAGCACTGGGTCAGCGACTCCTCTTTGTTGAACTAAACGGTCAAACGCCCCAAGAGGAAGGGATAATAAATCACCTTCATGGGTGTGCAAAATATCCCGCAGGCTTTGGATAAAATATTCCCGTACACCTTTTAGTAAGTAACGGATCATGTCCTCCTTATCGGTAAAGTATTGGTAGAAGCTACCCCTTGGAATGTGGGCAGCCGCAATGATACGGTTGATAGATACATCAGTGAATCTGACCCGGGTACATTCCTCCCAGCAGGCGTCCATCAGCCGCAGCCGTTTTTCTTCCGGCAGGCGAAAAAATGTACTGGTTGGCATATGCGTCCTCCCTTATGACGACCTGTCGCTTATGACAGCCTGTCGCATATTATACACACCATCTCCCCCTGTGTCAACTCAAAGACCTGTTACGATTTTGTGAATTTTTTGAGGCCCTATTTGGTAGACATTCCAAATTGTTTCTCTCTTCTATGTCTACCAAATGTCTACCAAAAAAAGCGGGAAAGCGCTGGGAAACAGGGCTTTCCCGCTTTTCCATTTTCTGGGTGTCTACCAGATGTCTACCAAGGGCACTTTTTCTTTGGAAAAGCGCCCTTTTTTATTTGCTCTTAGCGGGTTTTCCTCACCTTTTTTGCTGTGCAAGGGGCGTTATACAGGGCTAAGTGTCCCTAAAAGTCCTCAAAACCTCAAAAATGCGGGGGATTTTCAAGAAATCACCCCGAAAAAATTTAAGGAGGAATCCCGAATGAGAAACCTGAAGCGGGCTCTTAGCCTGGCTCTGGCTTCCGTCATGGTCATGGGCCTGATGGTAGTCGGTTCCGGCGCGAGCTACGTCGATGTGTCTTCCGAAAACAACGTGGAAGCCATCGAAGTTCTCCAGAAAGTCGGTGTCATGACCGGCGACGAGAACGGCAAGTTCAACCCCGACGCCAACGTCACCCGCAACGAGATGGCCGTCATCATGTCCAACATGCTGGACTACAAGGTGTCCAACTACGCTGGCACCGCTCCCTTTACCGACGTGCCTTCCTGGGCTGAACCCTATGTGGCCGCCTGCTACACCCACGGCATCATTTCCGGCTACGACGCCAAGACCTTTGGCGGCAGCGACTCCGTCACCGCCGCCCAGGCCGCTCTGATGATGATGAAGGCCCTGGGCTACTTCCAGTATCAGTCCGATTTCGGCGAGGACTGGCAGATGGCCACCATCCGCGAGGCCAACAAGATCGACCTGTACAAGGACGTGAACGCCACCGCTGTGGCCCCCATGACCCGCAACGATGTTGCCCAGCTGGCTCTGAACACCCTGAAGTCCTATCAGGTTGAGGCTGACAACGACACCATCAATGTCAATGGCAACGGCGTGTCCGTCAGCGGCGGCAGCGTCAAGTACTATCAGCTGGTCAGCAATGACAAGATGTACAAGGCCATTGACGACCGCACCGGCCTGAGCATGTCCAACGTTTCCGGCTACACCAAGGAGCTGGGCGAGGACCTGTATGACGGCGACCTGGAGTGCAAGGACGAGACCGACGATTTCGGCCGCCCCGCCACCACCTGGAGCTACAAGAGCTCTACCATCGGCACCTACTCCGACTCTGCCGACCAGACCTGGACTGGCAAGGTCAGCGAGAAGGACCTGTACACTGCCGCTGGTTCCGCCGCCTATGACAACTACAAGTGGACTGTGTACCGCAACGGCGAGATCGTTGAGGACATGGACCGCGTAAACGGCAAGGACGTTCTGGACTATGGCAAGACCAGCAGCGAGCGTTGGCAGGAGACTGGCAACGGCGTGCTGACCGAGCTGTATGTGGACTCCACTGAGGAAGATGTCGTTGTGACCATCATCGACACCTTCGTGGCTGAGGTCACCAAGGTGGAGGACAATGGCGACGACTACACCGTGACCATTTCCTACAAGAGCGATAAGCCCTCCAAGGCCGAGAACGAGTTTGACACCGATCAGAAGTTCTCCAAGGAGGACATCGTGGTCCTGACCATCGGCGGAACTGAGATTCAGTCCATGGCCAAGGCCGAGATCGTTGAGGGCACCGTCAGCTCCGTCAAGGACAACGACTATGTGAAGCTGGACGGCACCACCTACAACTACAACCGCGCTTACTGCACCACCGTGATCAATTCCGCTAAGGGCCTGGTCAACCTGGACGACGGTGACAACTTCACCAACCCTGACGTTGACAACGAGGTCGTTCTGTACCTGGATACCTACGGCAACGCCGTGGCCATCGAGGGCGCTGAGGACTCCGTGGACGACTACCTGTTCGTCACTGGCGTTGACTCCGCCTATGGCGACGTGTCCGCCAAGGTCGTCTTCGCTGACGGCACCGAGGAGAAGATCGACATCGACGAAATCGACGGTGTGGATGCTTACTGGAAGGGCACCGGTGACAAGCGCGTCCCCACTGAAGGCCACATCTACAAGTGGAACCAGAGCGGCAGCGAGTACGACCTGGAATCCGCCTCTTATGCTAACTTCGAGCAGATCCTGTTTGATGCCTCCAATGGTAAGGGCAAGGTGGAGCGCGACAACGCCTCCGTGTATCGTGGCAGCGACCGTATCGGCACCGCTGACAGCGACACCGTGTTCATCAACACCGACGACGACAAGGTGTGGACTGGCTATAAGAACGTCTCCAGCCAGGAGGACATCGTGGGCGCCGCTGTGAAGGATGACGGCGTGATCACCATCCTGTTCATGTCCAGCTCCAGCGGCTCCTCCGCCGAGGACGACGACTTCGTCTTCATCAGCGGCACTGATCCTGAGGTCGTCAACGACAACGGCGACAAGCTGTACCAGTACAACAGCGCCTACATCAACGGCGAGAAGGTCGAGGGCGGCTTCATTGTTTCCAGCAGCTCCGCTAAGGACGACATTGTCACCAAGGGCCTGTACCAGGTCACCAAGCGTGACAACGACGATCACGCCACCGAGGTAAAGCTGGTTGTGGACGCCACTGCCGACAAGAAGGGCAACTACGAGAGCGGCGCTCTGAAGGCCTTTGAGTCCTATGCCACCTACGCCAAGAAGGACATCCTGTCCCTGAATGACGGCGATGGCAACCTGACCGCTGGCAGCCAGTCTGACTTCAGCTATAACAACGACACCACCTTCGTGGTCGTGGAGCTGAAGAAGGACAACACCGACGTGGACTCCGTCTATGTGGGCGGTGTCAGCGACATCGAGACCGACGCGGAAGGCCGTACCGGCGTGTTCGTGGTCACCGTTGAGGATGACGGCGACGATACTCCTATGGCCGAGGTCGTTCTGGTCATCGTGCCCGACGAGGACACCGTGATTGAGGATGACAACAACAACGGCGATTACAAGGTCGTTTCTCTCTCTGGCAAGAAGATTGAGCTCACCGTTGATAAGAATGGCGAGTTCACTCTGAAGAATGTCAAGGTCCAGAAGGGCGACGAGAACTACGAGAATCTGGGCGACGTCACCCTGTCCGCCAAGATCGAGCTCTACAACAAGGGCTGGGATGAGCTGGAGACTGTGGAAGAGGACTTCACCGCTGAGAAGTCTGTTGTCGCTGACTCCAACGGCATCAAATTCAGCAGCGACCTGCTGTCCTCCGGCGATAAGATCCGTGTCACCCTGACTCTGAGCAACAAGACCATCGGTGATATCGAGTTCTTCACCGGCTCCATGACCGTTCCTGAGGCCTAAGAATTCTATTCTTTAGAACTCTAGAGCGATTGGACACCTAAACTGAAAGCACCCCCGGTATTTCCGGGGGTGCTTTTCCTCTTATCCCAAGGCCAAATAGTGAAATACAGTATTTTTTTCATTCGAGGCATAGTAATCGCCGTTCGAACTTTTGTGTACCACCCGGAAGCCCCCCGCCTCCAAGGTGACCAAAGCGGTCTCTCCAGCGGTTGCCGGATTCCCAGTTACCGCCAGCCCTCCGTAATAGTAAGTAGCCAGATTGGCGCCGCTGGCGTAGGTCCTGCCCTGCTTGTCACACAGATAGACCGCCTTAGGTGAGAATGGAAGGGAGATCAGCCGGCTGGCCGCTCCGTCCCCCGTATAGGCTCCCGCCGCGATCTGTACTAAATTGCTCCGTATCTCCTCCAGGTCGGTGCTGTCCGCCTTTTGAGCCACTAGGCCTTGAAGGGCGGTCAGCGCCTCCTGGTCCGCCTTTTTCTGGAGCGCCTGGTCTATTTTCTGATTGTCCTCATTGAACTCTGTGCGGAGCACCTTATCCTCCGCCTCCCATTGGTTGAGCTGGTATTGTTGGGTCTTGTTGGTTGACATGATGGTTCCTCCTTTAATGAGTAAGGTTAAGGGTTTGGCTTTTGCGGGGTGCGCCTGACAGGATTGTCTGAAGGGGCCTGTAAAATACGGCACGCCTAGTTGTGATGCCCTGCATGCGCCCCTCTGCCGGTCAGTCGGGCCGGAGCCGCAGCGTGACCCCTTCTATCTAACACAAAAAACCGCCCCGGAGTGGGACGGTTTCATACATTTTTTGGAAATTACAGGATTATTATCTTCAAAAGAGGGCGGACCCCCTTCCAGGGGGTTCCGCCCTCTCTTATACCTGGTCACAGACCAAGTCCATAGATCCGGTTTGCGTTGTGGAAAAACACCTTTTCCCAATGCTCCTCTGGTACAATCCCCTGAATGAAGCGAATATACTCCTCCAAATTGACGATAGGCCAATCCGTACCATACATAATATCATCCCACTGGAGGATAGCGGTGAGCCAGGTCCGGAGAAGGGATACATAGCCTGCCTGCTCCTGAAAATAGTGCGTCAGATTCACCCGCCCCTCCAACAGACCGGACAGGTCCGCGGATACGTTCCGGTTCTTCTCCACCACCGCTGCGGCCGCCTCTAAAAAAGGGTTCCCAAAGTGGCACATGACAAACCGGGTCTTTGGATGGTCGGCGGCGGCTTCATCCAGGGCGAGGGGGTGGCAGTATTTCAGATGGGCCCGGGAAAACGAGGTCAGCCCCATATGGACGGCCACAGGCTTGTCATAGCGGGCCGCCAGGGCGTAGACAGGCTCATAGACAGGGTCGGTGAGCCAGACCTTATTATAGCCCGGATAGAGCTTCACCCCGCAGCAGTTATCCCGCTTCAAGTTCTCCTCCACACGGTCAGCCAGATCCGGAATGAGCCGCTTTCCACCCTCCAGCAGGGAGCTGTCCAGCCCGATACAGTAGTGGAACAGATCGGCCGGATAGGCATGGTAGGCCGGGTCCAAGCTCCGGTTGCCCATGACCACTCCGTGTACCATCTCCAGTTCCCCATAGACCTCCCGCAGGTGGTCCACCGAGTTGATATGCCCCACTCCCTGGGCCATGGCGTTAGTTCGCTCATCGGGTGGAAAGAGATGGAGATGGGCATCAATGATCTTCATAGGAAGGCGCTCCTTTGGCACGTTTTTTTCTATTATAGCAGATAGCGCGGGCCAAAAAAAGGGGGCTGGCTGCTTTTCCCCGCCGGAGGCGCCCGCCTGGTTTTCCGCCGCCGTCGACGCAAAAGCCCCCTGGCATATTGCCAGAGGGCTTGCAAATGTCTATCACACCAGCTGGATGATCGCCATCTCGGCGGCGTCGCCGCGGCGGGGACCGATGCGGACGACACGGGTGTAACCGCCGTTGCGCTCGGCATACTTGGGGCCGATCTCCTTAAACAGTTTGTTGGCCACATCCTCCTTCGTGATGTAGGACAGGGCCTGGCGGTAGGAGGCCAGGGTGTTGTCCTTGGCCAGGGTGATCATCTTCTCGGCCACGGGAGCCACTTCCTTGGCACGGGTGACAGTGGTCTTGATCTGGCCGTTCTCCAGCAGGTAGGTGACCATGGCGCGCAGCATAGCGCGGCGCTGATCGCTGGTGCGGCCCAGCTTGCGGTTCTTCTGAGACATGAGAAACACTCCTCCGACCTCGCGTGGCGAGATCTCCATAAATTCGTTCATTCGGCCACTAGGGCCGGGACACCCCGCTGAGGGGACAGGAACCCCGCACCCGGACAGGAACGTTACTTACTTCCGGGCTGTCCTTTGAAGTATCGCGAAGTACGATACCCCTTCTTTTGTCTGATGATTCGGCGCTTCTTAGTTATTTTCCTCGCTGGCCAAGGACAGGCCCATCATCGCCAGCTTGTTGATAACCTCTTCCAGGGACTTACGGCCCAGGTTCCGAACCTTCATCATCTCTTCCTCTGTCTTGGAGATCAGGTCCTCCACCGTATTGATGTTGGCCCGCTTCAAGCAGTTATAGGAGCGGACAGACAGATCCATGTCATCGATGGTCATCTCCATCACCTTATCCCGCTGGGTCTCCGCCTTCTCCACCACCGTAGACTTGTTACCCATGGTCTCGGACAGGTCGGTGAACAGCGTGAAGTGGTCGCACAGGATGCGCGCCCCCAGGGAAACAGCGTCCCGAGCATCGATGGTGCCGTTGGTCCACACCTCCAGCGTCAGCTTGTCATAGTCCGTGGCGTCGCCCACACGGGTGTTCTCCACGGTGTAATTGACCTTACGGACGGGGGTATAGATGGAGTCTACGGGGATGGTCCCGATAATGGACTGGGCCGGCTTGTTCTTGTCGGCGGAAACATAGCCACGGCCGTGGGCCAGGGTCAGTTCCATCGACAGGGTGGCGTCAGGTCCCAGGGTTGCGATATGGAGATCAGGATTCAGGATCTCCACATCAGCGTCCGCTTTGATGTCACCGGCAGTGACCTTGCACTCCCCGGCGGCCTCGATGTGGACGGTTTTCACTCCCTCGCAGTACAGCTTGGCGATGATCCCCTTCACGTTCAGGACGATCTCGGTCACGTCCTCCTTGATGCCGGGGATAGTGGTAAACTCGTGCTGGACACCGGCGATCTTGATGGAGGTCACCGCGGTACCAGGCAGAGAGGACAGCAGGATCCGACGCAGGGAGTTGCCCAAGGTGGTGCCATAACCCCGCTCAAGGGGTTCCACAACGTACTTGCCGTAGGAGGCGTCGCCGGGATTCTCCACACATTCGATGCGGGGCTTTTCGATTTCTACCATATGCTAGGATACCCTCCTTTTCTCGGCGGTGTACTTGCCACCGCCTGATTCAGCTCACCAATATCTGAGGGTTGTCTAAGTCTGGTCTTTTGCCAGGTCTCTCCAGCTCGCCTGGAGAGACCCGCAAAAATAGATTACTTAGAATACAGCTCGACGATGAGGTGTTCTTCCACGGGGAAGTCGATGTCGTCCCGGGCGGGCATGGCAGCGACAGTACCCTGGAGGGTATTCTTGTCACGGGTCAGCCACTTGGGCAGAGTGACCATAGGGGCATCCTCACCCAGCAGGCCCTTAAACTTGACAGAGGAGCGGCTCTTCTCCCGAACCTCGATCACGTCGCCCACCTTCACCAGGTAGGAGGGGATGTCCACCCGCTGGCCGTTGACAGTGAAGTGGCCATGGGTAGTCAGCTGGCGGGCCTCGCGGCGGGTCTTAGCAAAGCCAAGACGGTACACCACGTTGTCCAGACGGCGCTCAATGAGGGTCAGCAGGTTCTCACCGGTCTTACCCTGCATACGAGAGGCCTTCTCATAGTACATATGGAACTGTTTTTCCATAATGCCGTAGACAAACTTGACCTTCTGCTTCTCGGTCAGCTGCAGGGCATACTCGGACTTCTTCTTCCGCATATTCCCGCCGGGATTGCGATTGGTAGTCTTTTTGGCATAGCCCATAGCGGCAGGGGACAGGTTCAGAGCCTTGCACCGTTTAGCGATGGGCTGCATATTTCTAGCCATGTGTCATAACCTCCTTCTCTGATCAGACGCGGCGGCGCTTGGGCGGGCGGCAGCCGTTATGGGGAACCGGGGTCACATCCTTGATCATGGTGACCTCCAGGCCCACGGCCTGCAGCGCGCGGATAGCGGCCTCACGGCCGGCGCCGGGACCCTTCACGAAGACCTCGACGGATTTCAGGCCGTATTCCATCGCAGCCTTTGCAGCCGTTTCGGCGGCAGTCTGAGCGGCGAAGGGGGTGGACTTACGGGATCCACGGAAACCCAGACCGCCGGAGGAGGCCCAGGACAGGGCGTTGCCCTGCGCGTCAGTGACGGTGACCATGGTATTGTTGAAGGAGGAGCGGATATGCACCTGGCCCTTCTCCACGATCTTGCGTTCGCGGCGCTTACGCACCACTTTCTTACCCTTGGTATTAGCAGCCATTGTATATCCCTCCCTTACTTCTTCTTATTGGCTACGGTACGCTTGGGACCCTTACGGGTACGGGCGTTGGTCTTGGAACGCTGGCCGCGGACAGGCAGCCCCTTGCGGTGGCGGATGCCCCGGTAGCAGCCGATTTCAGTCAGCCGCTTAATGTCCATCGCCACGTTGCGGCGCAGGTCGCCCTCGACCGTATACTCATGACCGATAACCTCGCGCAGCTTGGCCTCATCCTCCTCGGTGAGGTCCTTCACACGGGTATCGGGGTTAATCCCGGCCTGGGCCAGGATCTTGTTGGCGCTGGTGCGCCCAATGCCGTAGATATAAGTGAGGCCGATCTCGATTCTTTTCTCTCTCGGCAGGTCAATACCGGCAATACGAGCCATTTTTTACAGCACCTCCAATTAACCTTGTCTTTGCTTATGCTTGGGGTTTTCGCAAATAACCATGACTTTGCCCTTGCGCTTAATGACTTTGCACTTCTCGCACATGGGCTTCACGGACGGTCTGACTTTCATTGTTAAAACCTCCTATGAATGCCTTGATGGCCCCTCCTCGTCGAAACAAGCTCCGTATCCTTCGCCCCCACACGTGTGTGAGGGCTCAGTCACTCCGCTGTTTCTCCTCTCCAAATGCGACCCGCTTCGCTGGGCTCGCATTTGGGAGCGGCCTTGCGGCCGCTTGTCCCCGCGGGGGGACGGGAGTCTGGGCGGACCCCGGAAGGCAAGGCTTCCGGAGAAAGCCGGACGATTCGGTCGTTGATAGTTACTTAGATCTCCAGGTAATACGGCCTCGGGTGAGGTCGTAAGGCGACATCTGGACCGTCACCTTATCGCCGGGCAGGATACGGATGAAATTCATGCGCAGCTTGCCCGAAATATGTGCCAGGATGATGTGTCCGTTTCCAATATCCACATGGAAGGTGGTATTGGGCAGGGATTCGGTAACGACTCCCTCCAGCTCGATCATATCATCTTTCGCCAAGCGTGTTTCCCTCCTTGAAGGCGGCCAGCGCCCTTCTCAATGCTCTGTCGGACAGCGGTGTCCCGCGTTTCAGCCCTTGGATGGTCGGGTGGTCAAATGGATGCTCCATATCAGTGAGAGGGAGCACATGGCCCAGCTTTTTGACCTTGGGATTGGCGACCTTACGGCGCTTTCCATCGGCCAGCAGCAACATGGACCGCTCCTGGTCCACTCCCACCACACAGAACACTCCGCCCTTGTCCCGGCCAGCGGCGGCCTCTACGATCCAGCCCGTATAATCATACATAAGCTCCATCCTCTGTGACGGTCAGGATCTCAGGGCCCTCTTCTGTGATCAGGATACTGTTCTCATAGTGGGCTGTCAGGGACCCATCCAGAGAGACGGTGGTCCATTTGTCTGACAGCACCTTCACCCGCCAGTCTCCGGCGCATACCATAGGCTCTACCGCCAGGGTCATGCCAGGCTGAAGCCGGGGACCGTGGCCGGCAGGTCCGAAGTTGCGTACCTCCGGGGGCTCATGGAGTCTGGCGCCCACGCCATGTCCCACAAAATCCCGGACGACGGAAAAGCCGTTGGCCTCTACATACACCTGGACCGCGTGGCCGATGTCAGAGACCCGGCAACCCTGGCGGGCAAATTTCATGCCCTCCCAGAAGCTCTGCTGGGTGACCTGAATCAGGCGCTTGGCCTCGTCGCTCACCTGCCCGCATGGGTAGGTGGCGGCGCAGTCACCATGGAAGCCGCCGATAAAGGCGCCCACATCTACGCTGACGATGTCGCCCTCCTTCAGCTTTCGGGGCCCAGGGATGCCGTGGATAACCTCCTCGTTCACCGAGATACAAGCGGAGCCGGGAAAACCGCCGTATCCCAGGAAGGAGGGCTTGGCCCCATGGCTCTCGATAAAGCGGCGGACCGCTGTATCGATCTCATGGGTCGTGACTCCGGGTCTGATCATAGAGCCAGCCAGAGCCCGGGCCTGGGCGGTAAGGCGCCCAGCCCGGCGCATGGCCTCGATCTCTCGGGGAGATTTTAGTGAAATCATTTCCAAACCCATCAGATACTCAGGGCCTCCATGATCGCTTTGGTGGTATCCTCAATGGTAGACTGATTATCTACGGGGGTCAGGATACCCTTCTCCTCATAGTAGCCCTTCAGGGGCTCGGTCTCAGCGTGGTAGACCTCCAGCCGGTGGCGCACAGTCTCCGGCTTGTCGTCCTCCCGCTGTACCAGGGGTCCGCCACAGGTGTCGCACACACCTTCCACTTTAGGGGGCTTGGCCTTCACATGGTAGGGCGCGCCGCAGTTCTGGCAGACCCGGCGGCCGGTCATGCGTTCTTCGATCTCCCCATCGGAGATCTCGATGGACACCACATGGTCAAAGGTCACGCCTGCCTGGGCCAAAGCCTGGGCCTGGCCAATGGTGCGGGGCACTCCGTCCAGGATGAAGCCCCCGGAGCAGTCAGGCTGCTCCAACCGCTGGGCAACGATGCCGATGATAACGGAATCGGGGACCAGCTTGCCCGCATCCATATAGGACTTGGCCTCTAAGCCGATGGATGTGCCTTCCTTGATGGCGGCACGCAGAATATTGCCGGTGGAGATGGTCGGGATTCCCAGCTTGGCGCTGAGGATCTCAGCCTGAGTTCCTTTGCCGGCGCCCGGAGCGCCCAGCAGGATCAGCTTCATTCCCATATCTCCAACCTCCCGCTTATTCAAGGAAACCCTTGTAATGCCGCATCAGCATCTGGGCTTCCAGCTGCTTGACGGTCTCCAGGGCCACGCCCACCACGATGATGACTGAGGTGCCGCCGATCGCCAGAGAACTATAGCCCACGATATTTCCAGTGATAATGGGGGCGATGGCAATGACAGACAGATACAGAGCGCCAAACATAGTGATCTTGGACAACACCCGGGTGATGAAGTCGGCAGTTGGCTTACCGGGCCGGATGCCGGGGATGAAGCCTCCGTTCTTCTTCAGGTTATTGGACACCTCAATGGGGTTGAAGGTCATGCTGGCGTAGAAGTAGCTGAAGCCAACGATCAGGAAGAAATACAGCACGGAGTAGAAGGGTTTGCTGGTGTCAAACAGCCGCATCATGGCTCCGCCAAAGCCAGTGCTCTCCACGGTAGCCCCGGTAAAGGCGCCGATGGTGGCGGGCAGGGAGGCGATGGACTGGGCAAAGATGATAGGCATGACGCCGGACATATTCACCTTCATGGGGATATGGGTGGACTGGCCGCCATACATCTTCCGGCCAACTACCCGCTTGGCATACTGGACAGGCAGGCGGCGCTCGGCGTTGGAGATGAACACGATGAACACCACCAGAGCCAGCAGGCCGATAACGATGACCGGGATCATCCAAGGCGCCAGGGCCAGTTTCAGCTGGGCCTCAGCCTGCTGAGTGGTCATGCCGGCCGCGGTCAGCGTATCCATGGTCATAGTGCCGTCCTGGACGCTGTTCCAGATGGTTACACCCTTTATGCTGTCAGTCACCATGGTGGGGAAGCGGGACACGATGCCGGCGAACAGGATGATGGAGATACCATTTCCAATGCCGAACTCAGTGATCTGCTCACCCAGCCACATCAGGAAGGCGGAGCCGGCGGTAAAGGAGAGGACGATGACCGCTCCAACCCAGAAAGCGTTCAGGCTGCCGCCCTGGACCAGACCATAGCTGTTGATCAGGGAGTAATAACCAAAACCTTGCAACAGGGCGATGGCCACGGTGGTATAACGGGTGATAGAGGCGATCTTCTTCCGGCCCTCCTCGCCGCCCTCCTTAGCCAACCGCTCCAAAGCGGGAATGGCCACCGTCAGCAGCTGGATGATAATGGAGCTGTTGATATAGGGCTGGATGGACAGGGCAAAGACCGTCGCCATAGAGAAGGCGGAGCCGCTCATGGCGTTCATCAGGCCCAGAATCGTACCGCTCTGAGCCTCCAGATAGAATCCCAGCTGCTCGGAATTGATATAGGGAACAGGGATAGCCGAACCCAGACGGAAGATAAGCAGGGCAAAGATGGTGAACAGGATCTTCTTCCGCAGCTCAGGGACGGACCATGCGTTACGGATCGTCTGGATCATGTCAGATCACCTCCGCCTTACCACCCGCAGCTTCGATCTTTTCCTTAGCGGAGGCGGAGAAGGCGGAAGCCTGGACGGTCAGCTTCTTAGAAATCTGGCCGTTGCCCAGGATCTTGACGCCGTACTCGCACTTGGAGAGGATACCCTTCTCCAGCAGAGCCTTGGCATCGACCACAGCTCCGTCCTCAAACTTATCGAGGGCAGAGACATTGATGGCCTCCAGGGGTTTCGCAAAGATGTTGTTAAAACCGCGCTTGGGGATACGGCGGCTCAGAGGCATCTGGCCACCCTCAAATCCCACGCGGACGCCGCCGCCGGAGCGGGCCCACTGGCCCTTCTGGCCGCGGCCGCCGGTCTTACCATTGCCGGAGCCGGCGCCCCGGCCCTTGCGGTAGGCCTTGGTGTTGGAGCCGGCGGCGGGGGAAAGTTCATGCAGATTCATGTGTCGCGCCTCCTTTTAGTTTTCCTCGGTGACCTGGAGCAGGTACCCGATGTGGGCGATCTTGCCGCGGGTAGCCGCGTTGTCGGGCTGCACGGTGGTATCGCCGATCTTACGGAGGCCCAGGGCCTCGGCGGTCGCCTGATGCTTGGCGATGCGGCCGTTCAGGCTCTTGACCAGCTTGATGTTCAGATTAGCCATGGTGAACGCCCTCCTTAACCCACGATCTCTTCCACGCTCTTGCCGCGGATACGGGCCACTTCCTCGGGGCTCTTCAGGGACTTGAGGCCCTCGAAGGTCGCGGAGACCACATTCTGCGGGTTGTTGGAGCGCAGGCACTTAGTACGGATATCCTTAATTCCGACAGCCTCCATAACGGCACGGACCGGGCCGCCGGCGATAACGCCGGTACCGGGGGCAGCGGGCTTCATCAGCACGCGGCCGGCGCCGAACTCACCAATCACCTCGTGGGGGATAGTAGTGCCGGACAGGGACACGTTGACCATGTGCTTCTTGGCATCCTCGATGCCCTTGCGGATGGCCTCAGGGACCTCGGCGGCCTTACCGGTGCCGAAGCCTACGCGGCCCTTCTCATCGCCCACCACCATCAGGGCGGCGAACTTCATGACACGACCGCCCTTGACGGTCTTGGACACGCGGTTCAGGGAAACGAGCTTCTCCACGAACTCGCTGGGTTCTCTCTCAAATCTAGCCATTTATCGTTTCCTCCTCCCTTAGAACTGCAAGCCGCCCTCACGGGCGCCCTCGGCCAGAGCCTTCACGCGGCCGTGATAGACATAGCCGCCGCGGTCAAAGACCACGTTCTCGATGCCCTTGGCCTTGGCACGTTCAGCCACAGTGACGCCCACCTGCTTGGCGGCGTCGGTCTTGGTGCCCTCGCAGGCAAAGTCCTTCTCCAGGGAAGACGCAGAAACCAGGGTCTTTCCGCTCACATCGTCAATAATCTGGGCGTAGATATTGGTTTCGCTGCGAAATACGTTCAGCCGGGGACGCTCGGGCGTGCCGGAGATTTTAGCACGCACGCGCTTGTGGCGCTTGATACGCTGAGAACGAGTATCGGGTCTGTTGATCATAGTGGCACACCTCCTTCTTACTTCTTGGCGCCGGTCTTACCAGCCTTGCGGCGGATGACCTCGTCTGTATACTTGATGCCCTTGCCCTTGTAAGGCTCAGGGGGACGCTTCTCTCTCACTTCGGCGGCAAACTGGCCCACCTGCTGCTTGTCGCAGCCGTGGATAATGATCTTGTTGGGGCCGGGGACCTCGATCTCAATGCCGGGGATCTCCTCCACGACCACCTGGTGGGAGTAGCCCAGGTTCATGACCAGCTTGTTGCCCTCCTTGGCCACACGATAGCCGACGCCATTGACGTCCAGCTCCTTCTTGTAGCCCTCGGTGACGCCCACCACCATGTTGTGGATGAGGGTGCGGGTCAGGCCGTGCAGGGCACGGTTTTCCTTGGCGTCATTGGGACGGGTGACGTGCAGTGCGCCCTCTTCCATGGCGATAGCCATGTTGGGGTTAAACTGCTGGGTCAGGGTGCCCTTGGGACCCTTGACAGTGACAACGTTGTTGTCCTCTACCTTGATCTCCACTCCGGCGGGAATGGCGATAGGAGCTCTACCAATTCTAGACATTCCTATGACCCTCCTTACCAGACAAATGCCAGGACTTCGCCGCCGACATGGGCCGCACGAGCGGCCTTATCGGTCATGACGCCCTTGGACGTGGATACGATGGCGATGCCCAGGCCGTGCAGAACACGGGGCAGCTCATCGGCGCCGGCATAGACGCGCAGACCGGGCTTGGACACCCGGCGCAGACCGGAGATGACCTTTTCCTTGCCGGCATTGTACTTCAGAGTGACGCGGATCACGCCCTGAGTGCCGTCGTCGATCAGCTGGAAGTTCTTGATATAGCCCTCATCCAGCAGGATCTGCGCGATGGCCTTCTTCATGTTGGACGCGGGGACGTCCACGGTGTCATGCTTGGCGTTGTTCGCGTTGCGGATGCGGGTCAGCATATCCGCAATGGGATCGGTGATGTGCATGAAGTTTACCTCCTATATAAGTTTACCTTGTCGTGCATTGTTACCCTGGGAGCACACAGCTTTCCTCCATATCAGAACACAATCGTCTGAGCAGACCCTTCTGATTTGTGTCCCTCTCTTTGGTCTCACCGCGCTTTCCAAAGCGACGCAGCACTTCCCGGTACAGACGGCAAGGTATCGAGAATTAGGTGGTTCCCGACCTGTTGACCGTCTTTGCGCCTGGTTGGGGCAGGCGCAGTTATCAATACCACCTGAGGTGGGATCGACCTGGATACCCTGTCCCACTTCCGGACGGAGCGCTTTCGGCGCCGGTCTCCGGTCTTTGATAGGGGACAGGACAAATCCCCGCAGCCGCCAATCTTTTTCTGACTGGCGGTTCCGGGTGCGCACTCCCGACTACGTTGGGAGTTTATTGTGTCATTTCCAAGGGGCGACAACAATTTATTATACTCCATACAGCCTGATATAGCAAGGTTTTTTTGCCTCGCACACACGGGCAGGTGGAGAGATTTACGCCGGAACGGGGAAATTTCCCACGTTCCGGACTGTAAAAACCGCAGATTTTGTCGCGCTTCTCCTAAGAGGGAGGGCGGAGCGCCTTGAAAAAAGGCGCCTTCTTCCTGGCAACGATTTTGTTCGGTGATGGGGGCCGCCGCCGCACTTATTGTACGGCAGGCCGCCCCAACCAAAGCATAACAGAAAGATTACCAGGATGCCTTCTTCACGCCGGGGATTTCGCCCTTATAGGCCAGCTCACGGAAGCAGATACGGCAGATGCCGTAGTCCCGGAGATAGGCGTGGGGACGACCGCACAGCTTGCAGCGGTTGTACTGCCGACTAGAGAACTTGGGCGCACGCTGCTGCTTCAGGATCATAGATTTCTTAGCCATAACTCTTCCTCCTCCTTAGCGGCCGGCAAAGGGAGCGCCCACCAGCTTCAGCAGCTCACGGGCCTCCTCATCGGTCTTAGCGGTGGTACACACCACGATGTCCATGCCGCGGATCTTGTCGATCTTGTCGTACTCGATCTCGGGGAAGATCAGCTGCTCCTTCACGCCCAGGGCGTAGTTGCCGCGGCCGTCGAAGGCGTCGGCGGAGATGCCGCGGAAGTCACGGACACGGGGCAGGGCCACATTGAACAGGCGGTCCAGGAACTCCCACATCTTGTTGCCCCGCAGGGTAACTTTCGCTCCAATGGGCATACCTTCACGGAGCTTGAAGTTGGCCACAGACTTCTTGGCCTTGGTGATAACGGCCTTCTGGCCGGTGATGGTGGTCAGGTCATTGACCACGGCATCCAGCACCTTGGCGTTCTCACGGGCCTCGCTGCAGCCAACGTTGACCACGATCTTCTCCAGGCGGGGGATCTGCATCACGGACTTATAGCCGAACTTCTGCATCAGAGCAGGAGCGACCTCGTCCTGGTACAGCTTCTTCAGGTTAGGGGTATTAGCCATTTCGAATCGTTCCTCCTCTCTTAAATCTCGGCGCCGCACTTCTTGCAGACGCGGACCTTCTTGCCGTCAGCCAGCAGCTTGTGGGCCGGACGGGTGGGCTTGTTGCACTTGGGGCAGACACGCTGCACCTTGCAGGCGTAGAGGGGAGCCTCTTTCTGCAGGATACCGCCCTGATCGCCCTGCTTGCGGGGCTTGGTGTGGCGAGAGACCATGTTGATCTTCTCAACAATGACCTTGCCGTCCTTGGGCATGACCTCCAGGACCTTGCCCTGCTTGCCCTTGTCCTTGCCGGACAGGACGACAACCAGGTCGTCCTTCTTGATGCTCATCTTATTCATCTTCATTGCCCTCCCTTACAGCACTTCGGGAGCCAGGGACAAGATCTTCATATAGTCCTTGTCGCGCAGCTCACGGGCCACTGGGCCAAAGATACGGGTGCCGCGGGGATTCTTATCGTCCTTGATGAGGACGGCGGCGTTGTCGTCGAAACGGACATAGGAGCCGTCGGCGCGGCGGATGCCCTTGGCGGAACGGACGATGACGGCCTTGACCACTTCGCCCTTCTTAACAGTGCCGCCGGGAGCGGCCTTGCGGACGGAGGCGACCACCACATCACCGATGTTGCCGAACTTGCGCTTGGAGCCGCCCAGCACCCGGATGGTCTTGATCTCCTTGGCGCCGGTATTATCGGCCACCTTCAGATAGCTTTCTTCCTGAATCATACCGACACCTCCTTACTTCGCTTTCTCGATGATCTCAACCACGCGCCAGCGCTTGTCCTTGGACAAGGGGCGGGTCTCCATGACCTTGACGCGGTCACCCACGCCACACTGGTTGTTCTCATCATGGGCCTTCAGCTTATAGGTTCTCTTCACGATCTTCTTATACAGAGGATGGGCCACGCGGTCGGCGATGGCGACCACAACGGTCTTATCCATCTTGTCCGAAACCACCAGGCCGACTCTGGTCTTACGAGAAGAAGTTCTGTTTTCCATCTTCTATTCCTCCTCTTAGCGGCCGGCGAGCTGCTGCTCGCGAATGATGGTCTTGACCCGGGCGATATCCTTCTTGACCTCAGCGATCCGGATCGGATTATCGAGCTGGTTGGTGGCGTGCTGGAGGCGCAGGTTGAACAGATCTTTCTTCAGATCCTTCAGCTTGTTCTCAAGCTCCGCTGCAGACATCTTACGGACTTCATTGGCCTTCATTACGCTTCACCACCCTTCTCGGTCTCTTCACGCTTGACGATTTTGCACTTGACAGGCAGCTTGTGGCTGGCCAGGCGCAGGGCCTCACGGGCAGTTTCCTCAGAAACGCCGGCGATCTCGAACATCACACGGCCGGGTTTGACCACGGCCACCCAGTACTCAGGGGAACCCTTACCGGAGCCCATGCGGGTCTCGGCGGGCTTCTCAGTCACGGGCTTGTCGGGGAAGATCTTGATCCAGACCTTACCACCACGCTTGGTATAACGGGTCATGGCAATACGGGCAGCCTCGATCTGATTGCTGGTGATCCACGCGGGCTCAATAGCCTGCAGGCCAAACTCACCGTAGGCGATGGTGTTGCCGCGCATGGCCTTGCCCTTCATGCGTCCGCGGTGGACGCGGCGGTACTTTACGCGCTTAGGGAGCAGCATTACTGAGCGCCTCCTTCCTTAGGAGTGTTGGCCTGACCGGCGGGGCGGGGGCCACGGTTGAATCCGCCGTTCTGGCGGTCACGATTGAACCCGCCCTGGCGGTCACGGTTGAAGCCGCCCTGACGGCGGTCACCATCCCGGCGGTCACGGCGGGGACGGTCACGGCGCTCCTGGTAGGGCTTGCTGGTATCCAGAGTGCGGGGGGTGGTACGCAGGGCCTGAGTGAGCACCTCGCCCTTGTAGATCCACACCTTCACGCCGATGCGTCCGTAGGTAGTGGCAGCCTCAGCAAAGCCGTAGTCGATGTCGGCCCGGAGGGTCTGCAGGGGAATGGTGCCGTCGTGATAGTGCTCGGTGCGGGCGATCTCAGCGCCGCCCAGACGGCCGGAGCAGGAGGTCTTGATGCCCTTGGCGCCGGCGCGCATGGCGCGGCCCATAGCGTTCTTCATCGCCCGGCGGAAGCCGATCCGCTTCTCCAGCTGCTGGGCGATGTTCTCAGCCACCAGCTGGGCATTGGTATCGGCGTCCCGAACCTCTACGATCTTCAGATCCACAGGCTTGCCGGTCATCTTGACCAGCTGGGCCTCGATCTTCTTGATGTCCTCGCCGCCCTTGCCGATGACCACGCCGGGGCGGGCACAGTGCAGGTAAATGCGGGTCTTGGCGTTGTCCCGCTCGATCTCGATCTTGGGGATACCGGCGCCGTAGAGGGTCTTCTTCAGGTAGTCACGGATCTTCTTGTCCTCCACCAGCAGGTCGCCCACCTTCTCGTTGCGGGCATACCAGCGGGAGTCCCAATCCTTAATGACACCCACGCGCAGTCCGTGGGGATTAACTTTCTGTCCCATATTGTTCCTCCTCCCTTAGCGCTCGCTCACAACAATGGTGACGTGAGAAGTGCGCTTGTTGATCCGGTACGCGCGGCCCTGAGCCCTGGGCATGATGCGCTTGATAATGGGGCCGGGGTTGGCGTAGCAGGCGGACACATACAGCTTCTCAGGGTCCATCTGGTGGTTGTTCTCCGCGTTGGCGGCGGCGCTCTTCAGCAGCTTGAGCACAGGCTCAGAGGCGGCCTTGGGGGTCTGCAGCAGGATGGCGGTGGCGGTACCCACATCCTTGCCCCGGATCAGGTCCAGGACGATCTTCACCTTACGGGGAGAGATCCGCAGATATTTCAGATTTGCTTTCGCTTCCATGCTCTCTCCTCCTTACTTACCGGTCTTGCTGCCCGCGTGGCCCTTGAAGGTGCGGGTGGGCACAAACTCGCCCAGCTTGTGGCCGACCATGTCCTCGGTGACATAGACGGGCACGTGCTTGCGGCCGTCGTGTACAGCAAAGGTGTGTCCAACGAAAGAGGGGAAGATGGTGGAGGCGCGGCTCCAGGTCTTCAGGACCTTCTTTTCGTTCTTTTCATTCATCTCATCGACCCGCTTCAGCAGCTCGGGGGCGCAAAAGGGGCCTTTCTTAATGCTTCTGCTCATCTTTCACAGCCTCCTTACTTGGCATTGCGGCGCTTGACGATGAACTTATCAGTGCGGTTCTTCGTCTTGCGGGTCTTGTAGCCCAGGGCGGGCTTGCCCCAGGGGGTGACAGGGCCGGGACGGCCGACGGGGCTCTTGCCCTCACCACCGCCGTGGGGGTGGTCATTGGGGTTCATAACAGAGCCGCGGACGGTGGGCCGCCAACCCATGTGGCGCTTGCGGCCGGCCTTACCGATCTGGATGTTGGCCCAGTCGGTGTTGCCCACCTGGCCGATGGTGGCCTTGCAGTTCTCGCGGACATAACGCACCTCGCCGGAGGGCAGGCGGATCTGAGCCATGCCGTTCTCCTTGGCCATCAGCTGGGCGGCCACGCCGGCGGCGCGGACCAGCTGGGCGCCCTTGCCGGGGTACAGCTCGATGTTGTGGATCTCCTCGCCCACAGGGATGTTGGCGATGGGCAGACAGTTGCCGGGCAGGATGTCGGCGTCGGGGCCGGTCATGATGATGTGGCCGGCCTTCAGGCCGTTGGGGGCCAGGATATAGCGGCGCTCGCCGTCCTCATACTCGATCAGGGCGATGTTAGCGGAGCGGTTGGGGTCATACTGCAGATTGACCACAGTTGCCTTACCCTCTTTATCCCGCTTAAAATCGATCACACGATACTTCTGCTTGTTTCCGCCGCCGTGATGACGGACGGTGATGCGGCCGTAGCTGTTGCGGCCGGCGTGCTTCTTCAGCACTTCGGTCAGAGCGCGCTCGGGCTTGGCCTTCTTATCGATCCCCTCGAAGGCGGACACAGTCATGTGACGGCGGGAGGGGGTTGTGGGCTTAAAAGTCTTAATAGCCATTTGTCAATATCCTCCTTACACCATACCCTCGAAGAACTCGATGGACTTGGAGTCGGCGGTCAGGGTGACCATGGCCTTCTTCCAGCTGGGCCGGCGGCCGGCGGGGCGCATCCCCATCCGCTTCTCCTTACCCTGCATGTTCAGGGTGTTGACCTTGGCGACCTTGACGCCGAAGATCTCCTCAATCGCCTTGGCGATCTCGATCTTGTTGGCGGTCTTGGCAACCTCGAAGGTGTAGCGCTTCATCTCAGTCTGCTCCATGGACTGCTCGGTGATGATGGGGCGCTTGATGATGTCATAAGCAGTGGTAGCCATTACGCATACACCTCCTCGATGATAGCCAGGGCAGCCTTGTCAATGACCAGCTGCTTGGCGTTTACGATGTCATAGACGCTGAGGATCTTGGCGGTGGTGGTGACCACGCCGGGGATGTTCCGGGCGGACTTGACCACAATCTGATCCACCTCAGGGGTGATGACCACGGACTTGGAGGCGCCGATGCTGTTGAGCATCTCCTTCATGGCCTTGGTCTTGATCTCCTCCAGCTTCAGACCGTCTACCACCAGAACGGCGCCCTGGGCAGCCTTGGCGGACAGAGCGGACTTAAGAGCCAGACGCTTGACCTTCTTATTCAGAGTATAGCTGTAATCCCGGGGCTTGGGGGCAAACACGATGCCGCCGTGGGTCCACTGGGGAGCCCGGGTGGAGCCCTGACGGGCGTGACCGGTGCCCTTCTGACGCCAGGGCTTCTTGCCGCCGCCGGAAACCTCGGCGCGGGTCAAAGCGCTCTGGGTGCCCTGACGGCAGTTAGCCAGGTGGTTCTTGACCACCTCGTGGACCACAGCCTGGTTGGGCTCGATCCCGAACACGGCCTCGGAGAGCTCGATCTCGCCGACCTGCTGACCGGCCATGTTGAACACGTTAGCTTTAGGCATGACTCAATCTCTCCTTTCCTTACTTGTTGCGGGCGGAAGCCTTCTGCGGGTTGACACGGGCGGAAGCCTTCTGCGGGTTGACGCGGCCGATCTCGGCGGCCTTCTTCTCCACGTTGGTCTTGACGGTGCTCTTCACAAAGACCACGCCGCCCTTGGGGCCGGGGATGGCTCCGCGCACGGCAATGAGGCCCAGCTCCTCGTCCACCTGGACCACATCCAGATTCTGGACGGTGACCTGTACGTTGCCCATCTGTCCGGCGCCGTCGCGGCCCTTATAGATGTGGCCGGGGGTGGTGCCGGCGCCCAGAGAGCCCTGGTGACGGTGGACAGGGCCGCCGCCGTGGGTCATGCGCTTGATGGCGGCGCCGTGGCGCTTGACAACGCCCTGGAAGCCGTGGCCCTTGCTGATGCCGGTGACGTCAACAAAGTCGCCGGCGGCAAAGATGTTGGCGGTCAGCTGGTCGCCCACCTCGAACTTGGAGCAGTCGTTGAGGGCAAACTCCTTGAGGACCTTCTTCAGCTCCTCCAGGCCGGCCTTCTTCTGGTGGCCCAGCTCGGGCTTGGTGAGCTTGCGCTCAGGAACGGTCTGATAACCCAGCTGAATGGCCTCATAGCCATCCTTCTCGGCGGTCTTCTTCTGCACCACAGTGCAGGGGCCGGCCTGGATCAGGGTGACGGGAATCACCTTGCCAGCCTCATCGAAGATCTGGGTCATGCCGATCTTTTTGCCGATGATCGCTTTCTCCATGTTGGATTTCCTCCTATAAAGGTTATTGGTTGAAAAACTTGGGGCATTGGGCTCCTATTGGTTTTCCAACTTGACCCGCCTGTCTCAATAGGCGACAGGCAGCGGGTACACATCGTCAAAGCAAAGTTCGCTAAACTCCGTTTCCGCCTGCGGCGAAAACCTCGTTCGCTTCCTTGCTTTTCCTCTCCAAACCGAACCCGCTATCGCCGGGCTTCGGTTTGGTCGCGCGGCTGCGCCGCACATTTTTGAGACCAAGCCTTAATTACAGCTTAATTTCAATCTCCACACCAGCGGGCAGCTCCAGGCTCATCAGGGCCTCGACAGTTTTCTGGGAGGGCTTGATCACGTCGATCAGGCGCTTGTGGGTGCGGCGCTCAAACTGCTCGCGGCTGTCCTTATACTTGTGTACAGCCCGCAGGATGGTAACGACCTCTTTCTTGGTAGGCAGGGGAATGGGGCCGGAAACGGCGGCGCCGGTACGCTTGGCGGTTTCCACGATCTTCTCAGCGGACTGATCGATCAGCTGATGATCGTAGGCCTTCAGACGGATGCGGATCATTTCTTTCTGAGCCATTTTGGGTTTCCTCCTTAAATACATACGAAAGTTGACTTTGTCCAGCCTTCGTACGGTGAGAGCCCTTTCGTGTTACCACGCTTTCGTGCGTATCACTCCCGGCCACAAAAAAACCGGCATGATGACAGGCCGGTTCCTTCCCGCCAGACGATATACGCCGTGGCACGAAGCTCTCAGCCGCCCGATTATCGGACATACTCCGCGGAAGTTACCTCATTTCTGAGCAATCTCCCGCATCATCGCAGACTGCGCCCTAGCAGGCGCTTGGTTATCATACAACAACACCGCCGTGTGTGTCAAGCATTTTTTAAAAATTTTTTTGTCGTTTTCTTCCGGCCCCTTTTCCGGTCTTTTCATGCACTATATCTTGTATCTTTCTTCCATCTGTCACGCAACGCCAAAAGGAGAGAGGGGCGCTTCGGCCCCTCTCCTTTACATCGGCTCCGGCAGGACGCCTTCCCGCTCCAGCAGAAGTTCCCCACCCTCGCCGTACAGCCGCAGGGCATAAGATGCCCCCGCATACCAGTCTTGGGAATATGCCCCCTCCGGGGACTTCATGGAAAACAGCCACAGCCCCTCCTCCAGACAGATGCCTTCCTGGGCATAACGGGCGAATCTCTCGCCCCCCAAAAGCACCGTGTCTACATCCAGCTCCCCCCGGGTCGTTTCTCCGGGGATCTGATAAAACAGGAGGTTGCATCCGCTCATCCATGTCTTTCCGGGCTCCGGGACCCAGGCAATCACGCTGTTGATTGGAATTGGGGTCGGTCCCTCGCCCAGAGGGACGACATTCATCACATGATCCCCAGGCGCATACAGCGTGGCGGCGTATACCTGATCCTTTATCGTTCCCGCCACAAACGGCTGGAACACACTGAGGTAAGTTCCATCCCGGCTTTTAATCTCTTCAACATCCCCGATGTTCCAGAAGCCCGTCTGATACACAATCTCGCTCCGTGGCAGCAGATACTGCCGCTCCAGCCGCCGAAATTCCATCTCCGCCGTGGGCAGGGGACAGCCGTACTGTCCCCAGATCATCAGGGCCAGGGCCGCCGTCAAAAGGAGATTCCGGACCGTCCTTCCCCCGCGCCCCAGCCGGGGGCGGCTGAACCAGAGCTCTCTCCACTTTTTCTTCATGCCGCCCCCTCCTCAAGGTCCAAGGTAAAGGTAAATACCGGATCTCCGGGGCCGTAGCTCAGATAAATGGTTTCCGCCTCCGGGTCTACGCCCCAGACCCTCAGGGTATATCCCCGGTGGAAGGGGCCCTTGCCCGCCCCGCCGGACAGGGAACTGAGCAGCCCGCCACTTGGATTCCGGGGAGCATCCAGTCCCAGGCCGTATCTATTCCCCCGGTCGTCAGTGACCGTCATCCACTCCTCCTTCAGGATTCCCAGCGCCCAGAATTTCCAGGTGTCCACCCGGAGATAGAGGTAGAGTACCTGTGTCCCCTCCTCCTCCCAGAGCGCGCCCCGCAGGGCCGAGATCCTCTGCCCCGCCGCCTCCTGCTCCAAGCCGGGGGAGAAGGTAAGGAGCTGGCCGGAATCCTCGCCGGTCAGATAGGTGGTTTCATACCAGTCCATCCGCCCCCGGTCAAAGGGCATGGCGTCAAAGTCCCAAAACTCCGCATCTGAGTCGTCCCCCAGAAAGGCATCGTCCCCCAGGGCGAAATTTAGCCCCAGAAAGGCGATGAGGGCCAGGGCCAGCAGCACCCCGGAAGCCCGCCACAGCCAGCCCAGCCAGGGCTTATGGACCCTGGCCAGCTCCTTCCCGATCTCCGCCGGATCTCCCATCTCTGACAGGGCCCGTTCCTCCGCCTCCTCGCGGGAGATACCCGGGAAAATCCGCTGAAGGTCCGCCGCCTTGTCCTCCATGTGGGCCTCCAGCTCTTCCCGCACCGCCGCCCGGTCCGGTCCAAAACGGATGCCGCCCACCGCCGTGTCCAGCCAGCTGACGGCGGCCTCATTTTTTCTTTCCATCGCGCTCCCTCGCCTTATCCTCTCCGCGCCCAAGCCCACAGCAGGTCCCAAGCCACGGGCAGCACAATAGCCGCCTCCACTGCCAGCAGGAGCAGCGCGGCCAGGGCCAGAAACCTGGAGAACTGCCACAGCCAGCCCAGCCAGGGCTTGTGGATCCTGGCCAGCTTCTTCCCGATCTCCGCCGGATCTCCCATCTCTGACAGGGTCCGTTCCTCTGTCTCCTCGCGGGAGATATCCGGAAAAATCCGCTGAAGGTCCGCCGCCTTGTCCTCCATGTGGGCCTCCAGCTCCGCCCGAACTGCCGCCCGGTCCGGTCCAAAGCGGATGCCGGACACCGCTTGATCGAGCCACCGGTCTATCGGCACGTTTCCCCGCTCCACTCCCTCACCTCCATTGGTCGGTCAGACTGCCCCGGACTTGCCCCAACACAGCGCCCTCGCTGTCCAACAGCTCCAGGATATAGGGAAAATCGGAACCTCCGTTGACCTCCGTCACCTGACGGGGAATGGTGGTCAGAATCACCCGGTCGTCGGATTCCCGGTCGCTGGTGACATAGGAAAGGCCGCCTCCCCGGAAATCCAGAATGGACTTGACGGCAGCCGCCTCCTCAGGCAGATCCACCGCCGCCATCCACGCCCCGATGAGGGGATTTTCCGGAATGATCCCACCATTTCCCGGCTCTGCCAGGTAAACCAGGGCCGGTCCCTGGGGCTCCGGACAACTACTGACCCCGCCGAAATGGGCGTCCCCTTCATAGGTAGTCAGATAACCCCTCCACAGCCGGCCTCCGCCCCGAGCCAGCACCATTGGCAGGCTGTATTCATAGAGGGGAAAATGGCCGCCGTCGCCAGACTCACAGGCTATGGCTCCCGCCCACAGCACCTCGATCCGCTCCACTCCAGCCCGCCGGGCCTCTGCCCGAATCTGCCCCTCGATAATCCACAGTGGTATCTTAGGCAAAGCGACCCAAACGGCCACAGCCAGCAGGAAAATTACCACATTTCGCACAGTCCTCTGTCCACGGGTCAACCGAAAGGCGCTTTTCTTCATGGCTGTTCCTCTCACGCCAGCCCCAGGGCGTTGGCCCCGCCGGACAGCACGTCGCTGACGCCCTGACGAAAGTTCTTCCACTCCTCCTTTTTGTCGGCCAGCAGTTCCCGTCCCCGCCTGGTCAGGCGGTAATACTTCCGCTGCCGTCCCGTGGGGGCCTCCTGTTGGTAAGAGGTCAGATACTTGCCCTGCTCCAGGGCATGGAGGATAGGGTAGAGAGTGCCCTCCTTCATCTGAAAGGCATCGTTGGATCGGCGGGCCAGCTCCTCAATCATCTGATAGCCATACATATCTCCGCTCTCCAGCAGGGACAGCACCAGCAGCGTACTGCTCCCCGCCATCAGGCCCTTGTCAAACTTCATTTCGTTCATCCTTTCTTTCCTGGGAAATCTTCCACGCCAAATACCTCGTTTCTCTAGGTATAGAATACCTAGAGAAACGAGGTATGTCAAGTGCCTTTTGACAAATATCATAGAAAAAAGCCCTCCGGCCGTTTGGCCGGAGGGCTCATTTGATCCTGTTTACTTCATCTCGTGGCTGTTCAGCAAACCCTGCTTGATATCCCACAGCTTCTGAGACAGGTCCACATAGTAGTTATGGGGGTTCTCGAACCGCTTGACCTCGTCCCACAGGGCATCCACCTGCCGTTGGCAGTAGGCCCGGCTGGTCTGCAGGTCGGGGACCTGGTACACCAGCTCGCCTCCCCGGAACACAGGAACCAGCAGCTCCCGGGCCTCGATGCTGGTAAAGACCTTTCGCTTCCAGGTGGCGTCCGGGTCAAAGAGCTCCAGCGGCTGGTCAAAGTCAAACTCCTCGTCGTGGAGGCAAATCAGGTCGGCCTCCGCCTTTCCTGTGTCCTTGGAGAAAATACGGTATACTTTCTTAAAATGAGGTGTGGTAATCTTGGCGGCGTTCTCGCTGATCTTGATCTTGGGAATGATATTGCCCTGGTCGTCCTCGATGGCAGCCAGCTTATACACCCCGCCAAAGACGGGCTCAGAGCGGGAGGTAATGAGCCGCTCGCCCACGCCAAAGGAGTCAATACGGGCCCCCTGGCGGACCAAGTCCCGGATGATATACTCGTCCAGGGCATTGGAGGCCACGATCTTGCAGCCGGTCAGCCCCGCCTCGTCCAGCATCTCCCGCGCCTTCTGAGACAGGTAAGTCAAGTCGCCGGAGTCCAGCCGGATCCCACACTTGGTGATCCCCTGGGGCAGCAGGACCTCCTGAAAGGCCCGGATGGCATTGGGCACGCCGGACTTGAGCACGTTATAGGTGTCCACCAGCAGGGTGGCGTTGTTGGGGTAGAGCTGGCAGTACGTCTTAAACGCGGTGTACTCGTCGGGGAACATCTGGACCCAGGAGTGGGCCATGGTGCCGGTGGCGGGGGAACCATACCACTGGTCGGCCATGGTGCAGGCCGTGGCCGAGCAGCCGGCGATATAACTGGCACGGGCGCCCAGCAGGGCGCCGTCCGGCCCGTGGGCCCGGCGGGAGCCAAATTCCGCCACAGGCCGGCCCTCCGCCGCCCGAACGATACGGTTGGATTTGGTGGCGATCAGGGATTGGTGGTTCAGGGTGAGCAGCAGGAAGGTTTCGATAAACTGGGCCTGGATAGCGGGCGCCCGAACAGTGAGCAGGGGCTCGCCGGGGAATACGGGGGTGCCCTCCGGCACGGCCCAGATGTCGCCGGTAAACCGGAAGTCCCGGAGGAAGTCGAGGAACTCCTCGCTGAAGCAGCCCTTGCTCCGAAGATAGCCCAGGTCCTCCTCGTCAAAGCGCAGCTCCTGGATATACTCGACGACTTGGGCCAGGCCGGCGGCCAGGGCAAAGCCGCCCTTGTCGGGGACCGAGCGATAGAACACGTCAAAATAGCAGATCCGGTCGGCCAGCCCGGTCTGGAAGTAGCCGTTGGCCATCGTCAGCTCGTAGAAGTCGCAGAGCATGGTCAAGTTGGTCTTTGCTTTCATTTGAGAAAGCCTCCTTAGTTTCGGGTGACAAGACACCCCGTCATTGCTCCTATTATAATGCCCCTCTACGGAAAAGGCAAGAAAAAGGCCAAAAAAAGCCCAGGACATCCCGCTCTTGCCGGGAGTAAAGGTTCCGCTCCCTGGGCATACTGTGGGGGAATCCATATTTTATACCGAGGAGGGAGCTTTATGTCCGACAATATGCAGGCCTTTGCCCACAGCCAGACCAGGGAGAACCTGATGCGTGCTTTCGCGGGGGAGAGCCAGGCCCGGAACCGTTATACCATCGCCGCCGGCATTGCCCACAAGGAGGGGCTGGAGGTGCTCCGGGGTGTCTTTTTGTTCACCGCCGACCAGGAAAAGACCCACGCCAAGCAGTTCTATGGCCAACTGGCCCAGCTTAACGGCCAGACCATCCAGATCGACGGCACCTACCCCGTGGACCTGTATGACAACCTGCTGGCCCATCTGCGGGCGGCCCAGCATAACGAGTATCAGGAGTGGGAGCACGACTACCAGCACTTTGCCCAGGTGGCCATGTCCGAGGGCTTCCCCCTGGTCGGTAAGCTATTTGAGAATATCGCGCGGGTAGAGCAGACTCACGGAGACCGGTTCGGAAAATTCGCTGACCTGCTGGAGAAAGGCCAGTTGTTCTTTTCTGACGTGGAAGTGCAATGGACCTGCCTCCACTGTGGCTGGGTAGTCACCTCCACGGCCGCCCCGGCTCAGTGTCCTGTCTGCCGCCATCCCCAGGGCTATTTTGTCCGGGTGGAGCTGGCCCCCTGGAACTAAAAAGGCACAAAGAGGCCGCGGTCTATAAAGACCGCGGCCTTTTTTATTTCAGATAATTCAAGGGGTTAACAGCGCTGCCGTTCACGCGGACCTCGAAGTGGCAGTGATTGCCAGTGGACCGGCCAGTGCTGCCCGCCTTGGCGATAACTTGGCCCTGGTACACCTTCTCCCCAGCGGAGACCAGAAGGGAGGAGTTATGGGCGTAATAGGTCTGCGTCCCGTTGTCGTGGGTGATAATGACCAGATTGCCGTAGGTACCCTTCCAGCCCGCGAAGGTGACGGTTCCGCCGTCCGCTGCCTTGATGGAGGCGCCGTAGCTGGCCTTGATATCCAGACCTGAGTGGTAACTGTAACTGCCAAAAATATATCGGCCGCCGAAGTAGGAGTTGATCTTCCCCTTAATGGGCCAGATGAAATAGCCCTTGGAGGCTGTCTTAGGCTTCTCCTTGGTCCCCACCGCTTTAATGGTGGTGGTGGGCTCCCGGAGCGTGGTGGAGCTCTGGATGTCCCGCTCCTTCTCCACGCCGTTCACATAGGTAACGGTGGCCTCTACCAGCGCCTCGCCCTCCTCGCCCTGAACGAGGATCTTGGAGTCCCCCTTATACATGGAGCTGTCCTCCTGGGTCTCCACGGGGCAGGCGATGGCCTCGTGATAGGTGACCTCTTCCACGGTCTCCACCGATACGGTGGGGATGACCTCCTTCACGTTGACCACGTCTCCGATCATCAGCCGGTTGATATCCGCCTGGGGATTGAGGGCCATCAGATCACTGAGGGACATGTCGTTGGCGTAGGCGATGCCGTTATAGGTATCCCCCTTGACCACGGTGTAAGTGGTCTCGCCGGTGGTATTGGCCGTCAGGGCCTGGTGCATCTCCTCGACAGTCATCATATTGTCGGCGGAGTAGATATAGTCTACCGATACATCCTCCACGAAGTCAGCGGATACGGTATTCTCTGTGACGTACTGGTCCTGCATCTGGTCCAGCATCTCGTTGAGGGCAGCCTCGTCCTTGACCACGCCGATGACCTCTCCATCCACGGACACCTGGTATTTGCGCAGATGGTCGCTGACCGAGTTGAGCTGGTCGTAAAAGTAATTTTCGATCTCCTTTTCTCCGTCCAGCTCGGTCTTCAGCGTCAGGGTAAACTGATAGTCGATGTCCCCTTCCACCTGGTAGTCATAGCCCAGCAGGGAGGATCCTTCCGCCTCCACCTCCTGAATGGCGGCGGATACGATATCCTGGTCGGCCACCACGCCCACCTTCTCTCCGTCTACGGTGACGGCGTAACTGGAGGAGTAGAGAGTGGTGATGGTCAGCGCCAGCCCTAGGGCAGCGGACACACCCAAAAAGGAGGCGGGCCCCACAGTCCACCGGCCGCCCGATTCGCTGTGGAGCACATGGACCCAGCGGCGGAAATGGATGCGGGCCCACTCGCCCGTCCCTTTGCACTGGCGGATCAGTCCAAGACGGAGCTGCGCCCAGTTGATCTTTTCCTTTGGCTGCTTTTGATTTGGCCGCGGACCGGAGGACCTCCTCCGTGACCGCTCCCGATATTCGCTCATGGTATCCCTCGCAATCGACGACGCGAAAAAATTACAGATCGGATAAAAGAGTTACAATTTGGTTACAAAGTAGAATATACACGGTTTCCGCCGTCACGTCAACCCCTTTGCCAAAACTCGACGAGTTCGTTTTCCTCAATCGGGGGGAATTTTATAGCCCGGCATCCGCAATAAAATATTGTATTTTTTCTTTCCATCGGCGGAAATTACCACAAAAAGGCGGGGGCCGCCCAAAATTGGAGCGGCCTCCGCCAAAATTTCAGTGATTTTGCCGGGATGAGGGAAGAAATGAGCGGGAAGCATCCAAAACGGCCTTACAACGCCAGCACACGAAGGGTAAACGTCAGTGTCATGAGGAGCACACCCATGCTGGCACAAATATCCAGCGCCCAAGCCCGGCGGGCCGCCCTGTTGGAGTTCCGGGCACGTCGGTCCTGAAGTGCCACCAGATGCAGGCGGGGCGCTTCCGGTTCCTCCCGCTCCTCCGGCAGAGGGGCCAAGTTGCCCTCTCTAGTCAGGGCTAGCTTCCGGCGGTACTCCTCCAGATCTACCACATTTCCTGTGTGGCGGACAAAATGGGTGGTAGTATAATAGATCGTCTGCATCCAAGATCCCTCCTAACGCTTTGAACCTACTATAAGAAATAAAACGTCCTATAAAACGGACTTTTTTCAGTCTCTCCAAAACGGAACAAATGTTCTGTTTTAAAAATACAACAGATGTTCGAGTCTGTCAAGACATTTTTCGAACATTTTTTCGATTTTCTGGGTGCCCCTTCCAGGGAAGTAGTAGGGCCTTTCTATTTAGTCAGACGAAAATTGACGAAAAAGGTTTCCTTTCTTTGCGAAAAACCTGTAACATGGTGCCAACGATTGTAGATAGAGTCTGATTTTTTTGGAAAGCCGTTGCTTTTTTTTCGGATTGGAGATATAATACCACGTCTGAAACTCAAGCTTCCTCTGCCACATGGAACAAGTCCCTCCTGTGACCCTGTGTCTCGGAGAAATTATTAATGGATGTTGGGCGGGCGCTGGTCTCTCCACCGACGAGCTCCTGCCCCGCGCAGTATTTTATACACGCCATTCGGCGCGCCCCATGGGCAATAGGGCTCCGAGTGGTTTTGCCATAGGTAAGGAGAATCACTGCATGAAAAATGAAAAGTTGAGAAATGTCGCCATCATCGCCCACGTGGACCACGGCAAGACCACCCTGGTGGACGAGCTGTTGAAGCAGTCCGGTGTCTACCGGGAAAATCAGGCCGTGGTGGATCGGGTCATGGACTCCAACGACCTGGAGAGGGAGCGGGGCATCACCATTACCGCCAAGAACACCGCCGTCCAGTACGGCGATGTAAAAATCAACATCGTAGACACGCCGGGCCACGCCGACTTTGGCGGCGAGGTGGAGCGCATCTTGAAGATGGTTAACGGAGTCATCCTGCTGGTGGACGCCGCCGAAGGGCCCATGCCCCAGACCCGCTTTGTGCTGTCTAAGGCCCTGGAACTGGGCCACCGGGTCATCGTGGTGGTCAACAAGATCGACCGCCCTGACCAGCGGGTATACGAGGTCATCGACGAGGTGCTGGAGCTGCTGCTGGACCTGGACGCCACCGACGAGCAGTTGGACAGCCCTATGCTGTTCTGCTCCGGCCGGCAAGGCACTGCCTCCGTCCAGCCTGATGTGGCGGGCAGCGACTTGAAGCCCCTGTTTGATACCATCATTGACTACATCCCCGCCCCCGAGGTGGACCTGGAGGCCCCCTTCCAGATGCTGGTGTCCTCCATTGATTATAACGAGTTCGTGGGCCGCATCGCCATCGGCCGGATTGAGCGGGGCACTATCCGCCAAAACCAGGAGATCGCGGTGTGTAACTACCACGACCCGGACGCCGCCCCCAAGAAGGCCAAGGTGTCCGCCCTGTATGAGTTTGACGGCCTGTCCAAGGTGCCCGTCCAGCAGGCGGAGGCGGGCAGCATCGTAGCCATGAGCGGCATTGGGGATATCACCATTGGGGACACCATCTGCGCCCCCGACAAGGTGGAACCCATTGAGTTTGTCAAGATCTCCGCGCCCACCATCGAGATGACTTTCTCCGTCAACGACTCCCCCTTTGCCGGCCGGGAGGGCAAGTTCGTCACCAGCCGGCAACTCCGGGAGCGCCTGTTCCGGGAGACTATGAAGGACGTATCTTTAAAGGTAAGCGAGGTGGAGGGTTCCACCGACTCCTTCAACGTGGCCGGCCGGGGAGAGATGTCCCTGTCCATCCTCATTGAGACCATGCGCCGGGAGGGCTATGAGCTCCAGGTCTCCCCGCCCCGTGTGTTGTACCAGGAGATCGACGGAGTGAAGTGCGAACCCATTGAGCGGCTGGTGGTGGACGTCCCCTCTGACTGTGTAGGCGCCGTGATGGAGAAGATCGGCTCCCGGAAGGGGGATCTGGTGGAGATGACCCCTGTGGGCGACCGGATGAAGGTAGAATTTCTGGTCCCCTCCCGCGGGTTGTTCGGCTATCGCAACGAGTTCCTCACTGATACCAAGGGAGAGGGCATCATGGCCTCTGTCTTTGACCGCTACGCCCCCATGAAGGGGGAGATCAGCCGCCGCTCCACCGGCTCGCTGGTGGCCTTCGAGACTGGCGAGGCGGTGACCTACGGCCTGTTTAACGCCCAGGAGCGGGGCCAGCTGTTTATCGGCCCCGGCACCCCTGTCTACGGCGGCATGATCGTGGGCGAGTGCCCCAAGGCGGAGGATATCTCCGTCAATGTCTGCAAGAAGAAGCAGCTGACCAATATGCGGGCCTCCGGCTCTGACGAGGCCCTCCGCCTGGTGCCCCCAAAGGTCCTGTCCCTGGAGCAGTGCCTGGAGTTCCTGGCTGACGACGAGCTGTTGGAGTGTACCCCGGAGAATCTCCGTCTCCGCAAGCGGCTGCTGGACCACGGCGACCGGATGCGGGAGGCTTCCCGAAAGAAGTCCTGACTGCAAAAATAAGCTGCACCGTGTTCTGACGGAGGCCAGAACACGGTGTATTTTATCCTGGAGATAAGAAGAGCGCCCCGTCCAGATGGACGGGGCGCTTTTTGATCAGTGTACGATGCTCAGGGACAAGGTCAGCAGGATCCAGAGGATGGCCACCCACTTGGTCATCTTGGCCAGTTTGGCATCCACGCTCTTGGCCTTATTTTTGGACAGGAAGGTGTCCGCGCCACCGGCGATGGCACCAGACAGGCCGGCGCTCTTACCAGACTGGAGCATAACCACAGCGATAACAGCCAGACCACACAGGACCTGGAGGACAGTAAGAATCATATTCAGCATTGTTTTCGTTCCTTTCAAGGCCCGGTGGGGCACAGATTCCAGAAATTATCCAGGCGAACCCGGAAGTACAGGAAAGTGTACCACAATTTTTCCCGGATTGCAAGCCTTTTCCGCGATTTTCTTCCGACGCGCGCCTGAAACACCATAGCTTATATATCCAAACCAGGCCGCAAGCGCAGGATAGTTCTTACAGGACGGCGATGGCCTCGATCTCCACCAGTACGTCCTTGGGCAGCCGGGCCACCTGGACAGCGGAGCGGGCGGGGCATTCGGCCTCAAAAAAGGTCTTATATACCCGGTTCATCTCCACAAAGTTTTCCATATCGCTGAGAAACACTGTGGTCTTCACCACATGGCCCATCGTCCCGCCCGCATGGGCCAGGATGGCCTTCAGATTGGTCAGCGACTGAGCTGTCTGGGCCTGGATAGTGGCCTCTACCACCTCGCCGGTAGCGGGGTCCACGGGGATCTGCCCCGAAATGAACAGCAGGTTTCCGGCCTTGACCGCCTGGGAGTAGGGTCCGATGGCGGCAGGCGCCTTTTCGGTGGAAATGATCTCTTTCATGACAAAAGCTCCTTTCATATTTGCATAAGCTAGAGTCAGTATATCAGGAACTGCTCCGTTCCACAAGCGCCTGTCTATCTTTTTCTGTCAGAGACCGAAGGGGGCTCAAGCCTTGGGACGGCTGTACAGCACTACGCCCCTCTGGCATGACATTTCCAGCTGCCCTGTATCCACCAGATACTCCACAAAGAAGCGGATATTCCGCTCAAAGCGCAGGGCCCGCCGGTTCTTTCTGGTGTACAGCTCATAGCGGGCGCAGGCGGCCTGGTCGATCTCACTGGCCGTCATGGGCCGGTCCACCAGCTCGAATATCTCCTGGGCCCGGCGCCGAACCAGCTTCTGGTTCTCCTCAATAAGCGTGTCGATCTCCCCGGAACCGCACACCCCCCGATGGGCCATAATATAGTAGTCGCACCCCAGCCCCCGCAGCTTTTCCCGGCTGCCAATAGCCGCCTGGTGGCTCAAGCTGTATGGCAGCTTGGCCTCTATCATCTCATAGCTCAACAGGGCGTCAGCTGTATAGCACACATTGTCCGGCGTGACCGTACAGATGTGGCCAGCGGAGTGGCCTGGGGTGTGGACGATGTGAAACTCCGCGCCGCAGAAGGAGAAGGGGCCGTCCCCTGGCGGGATAATCACGTCGGGGGTATGAATCATATTGGAGGACTCCTCCGCCACCGTTTCAGGCGGCAGGGTGAGAAAATAGCACTTCAGCGTCAGCAGATTGGCGCACATCCCCGCTTCCGGAGCGGTAAGCGCTTCCGGTATACCGTATTTCCGCTGGAGATAGGCGCTGTTTCCACAGTGGTCGATATGGGCGTGGGAGCACAGGATGCCCGCCGGGACCAGTCCGGCCCCCTTCAGGCTCTCCTCCAGCTCCTTCTGCTCCTGGACCAGACCGTTGTCCAGCAGGACGCAGCGGCGCTCATCCAGCCTATAAAGAGGGATAAACTCCTGTCCCTCCAGCACCCAGGTATTGCCCTTGATTTGTGTCAGGTTCATGGTTCAGCTTCCCTCCAACGGATCGTAGTAAATCCATCTTCCCAGCTGATCCGGTCCATCTCTGTCTTATGAATCTCAAAACAGCATTGGGGGAGATCCCGAAATCCTTCCTTATCTTTTAAGCGTTCTATTGCTTCCCGCGCGTTGGCCTTCGAGGAAAAAACGCCAATCAGCTTTTCCTCATTATGAATACCAGTGCCATCTCTTTGCTCGTATATGTGCCATAGCATAAAAACATCCATGGATGGTCCTCCAAAATCAGATGCTGTTATTTTGCTTCAAATATACCATCAGCACCGCCACGTCCGCCGGGGATACCCCGGACACCCGGCTGGCTTGGCCCAGGTTTTGGGGGCGGATATCATTCAGCTTCTGCCGGGCCTCCAGCCGCAGTCCCTGGATGGACTGGTAGTCCAGGTCCGCAGGCAGAGGCCGGGCCTCCAGCCGCTTGACCTCCTCCACCTGGCGCAGCTGCCGCTGGATATAGCCTTCATATTTAATGGTGATCTCTGCCTCGCTGGCCACGGCGGGGGCCAGGTCCGGGCGGTCCGGGTCAAAGGGGGCCAGATCAGCGTAGGTCAGCCTGGGCCGGCGCAGCAGGTCGGCCAGCTTGGCCCCATTCCTCACCTGGGGCTCGCCCCGCTCCTCCAGCAGCCGGTCCAGCTCAGGGGAGGGCGGGGTGCCCGTGTGTTCCAGACGGCGGACCTCCAGCTCCACCGCCCGGCCCTTTTCCAGCACTCGCCCATATTGCGTCTCAGAGAGCAGCCCCAATTCCCGCCCGATGGAGGCCAGCCGCCGGTCGGCGTTGTCCTGGCGGTGGAGAAGGCGGTATTCTGTGCGGGAGGTCATCATGCGGTACGGCTCGTTGGTCCCCTTTGTCACCAGGTCGTCGATGAGGACGCCGATATATCCCTGGTCCCGCCGGAGGACCAGGGGGGGCCTTCCCAGTATCTTCAGGGCGGCATTGACACCGGCCACAAAGCCCTGGACCGCCGCCTCCTCATAGCCGGAGGAGCCGTTAAACTGTCCCGCTCCATATAGGCCGGACACCGTCTTTGTTTCCAAGGTAGGGAGCAGGCCGGTGGGGTCCATGCAGTCGTACTCGATGGCATAGGCGGGGCGTGTCATCTCGGCCTGTTCCAGGCCGGGAATCGTGTGGAGCATCTGAATCTGGACCTCCTCCGGCAGGGAGGAGGAGAGGCCCTGAATATACAGCTCCTCGGTATCCAGCCCCATGGGTTCAATGAACAGTTGGTGGCGCTCCTTGTCTGGGAACCGCTCCACCTTGGTTTCAATAGAAGGGCAGTAGCGGGGACCGATGCCCTCAATGGTGCCGTCATAGAGAGGGGAGCGGTCCAGATTGGCCCGGATCACCGAATGAGTTCTCTCATTGGTGTAGGTGAGATAGCATACAGCCCGGTTTTCCAGATGGTGGTCCGTCCAGAAGGAAAAGGGCTGGGCGTCCCGGTCCCCCTCCTGAAGCTCCATTTTCGAAAAATCCACCGAACGGCGGTTGACCCGTGGGGGCGTACCCGTCTTGAATCGACGGATCGATAGGCCCAACTCTACTAGGCAGGCAGTCAGCGGCAGGGCGGCCGCCAGTCCGTCGGGCCCGGAGTCCCGGACCACCTCTCCCACAATGGTCCGCCCCCCCAGATAGGTGCCGGTGGCGACGACCGCGGCTCTGACCTGGTACACCGCCCCGGTGTGGGTCACCACCCCGGATACGGCTCCCCCCTCCGTCAGCACCTGAACCACCTCTGCCTGTTTGACCCACAGGTTCTCCTGGCGCTCTAAGGTGTGCTTCATCACCTTTTGGTACTCCCGGCGGTCCGCCTGGGCCCGTAAGGACCAGACAGCGGGGCCCTTGCTCCGGTTGAGCAGTCGGTACTGGATGCAGGCCTGGTCGGCGGCCCGTGCCATCTCTCCCCCCAGGGCGTCCAGCTCCCGGACCAGGTGGCCCTTGCCTGTCCCCCCGATGGCGGGATTGCAGGGCATATTACCCACCGCGTCCAGGTTGATGGTAAAGCACAGCGTCCGCAGGCCCATCCGGGCGGCGGCCAGGGCAGCCTCAATCCCGGCGTGGCCCGCCCCAATGATAGCGATATCATATTGTCCGGCATTATAAGTCGTCATAGGTCTCTATCCTTTGGTATGATCGCGCGCCTGTCTGGCACCCTGTCCAGGCAGGCGTCTAATTCGGGGGGTATTGTATCACGATTTCCCCCCTGCCGCAAGAGGTGGTCCACAACGTCCCTTTTACATTTAGACTGATGGGTCCTAACTCTGTCGCTTTAGCTAAAACGACCTATTTTCAAGCATTGAAAGAATCACGAGAATGGTATATTATATAAAAACCGAGATGTTTTTCAGATTTTTTATTGATATTGTCTATGCAAATAGAACTATAACAAGGAGGTAATCTGTATGAGAAAATACATAGCGTTAGTTTTAGCGTTGATTTTAATGCTTGGGCTGGTCGGCTGCAAGGAAAAAACGGTCAATATCGACTTTCCATTTGAGGTCGGAGATGTTGAAACCATTGAACTGTATCGCTATGCGGGGGCGCCTGTTTCAGCAGAAAAGAAAGTTATTGACGCAGAAGAAACCATAAAAGACTTGTATGATAGGTTCGAGGGTTTAACCTTAAAACTCAAAGAGACAGAAGAAACCACAGGCGGGAAGATAACCAGTTTCAGATTTAATCTATCCGACGGAACAACCTATGAATTGATCTATGTCTGCTATGGAGTAAAGAGTGGCAAGCTAAAATCCTCAACAGGTAATTTTGAATACTTTACAAGTGCAGACATTGGATCTTATTGGAACGATATCGACCTTGAAGCAGTTTCCGTTGAAGAAAGCGAGTTGCCGAAGTAAGCCGGACCCATTTTAATTTGTGAACTGGGCTTATCTGAAAGGGCGCATGCTAAATTTTCATCAGTATGTTGGTATGTGTCCTTTAAGGCTCTCGGCATACAGGTCGAACACAGACCAGGGAAAAGCTCCGCCTGTTCAATGGCGGAGCTTTTTCTGTGCATCTGACGAATGAATTGTTAGGTAAGCCTAAATCAGTCCAAAAGGTAAAAGGGAGCCCGCAACGTGGAAAAAACTGAGACAAAACAGGCAAAAAGAGGTGCTGAACGGGATTTTGTCTTGATGGTCCCTCCGCCACTGTGATATAATAGATAAGTTAATACTCCCCATATCCGCCCTTTGGCGGGATCCTGCATGGTCTGGAGGTGGATGCCAATGAAATACAGACAGTGGTCAGTGGCGTCCCCCGACGCAGCCCTTCGCTCCGCCCTGGAAGGGGCGGGACTGCCCCCCTTGCTGGCCTCCATCCTGGCTGCCCGGGGCATTCATAGCGGGGACCAGGCCCAGCAACTGCTATCCCCCGGAGGGGAGTCCCTTCTGTCTCCTCTGTTGATGCTGGGCATGGATCAGGCGGCGGCAAGGGTCCGGCTGGCCCTGGAGCGGGGAGAGCAGATAGCGGTCTATGGGGACTATGATGTGGACGGCATCACCGCCACCTGTCTGCTCACCGAATTTCTGTCCGGCGAAGGGGGCGCTGTGCTGCCCTATATCCCCGGCCGGCTGGAGGAGGGCTATGGCCTGAACCGGGAGGCCATCGCCTCCCTGGCCCGACAGGGCGTCACGCTGATCGTCACTGTGGACTGCGGCATCACCGCCGTGGATGAGGTGGCCTTCGCCAGTCAGTTGGGTGTGGACGTGGTGATCACCGACCACCACACCTGCAAGGGTATTCTGCCTGATGCCGTGGCGGTGGTAGACCCCCACCAGCCCGGCTGTCCCTATCCCTTCAAGGGGCTGGCCGGCGTGGGAGTGGCCCTCAAGCTGGCCATGGCCGTGGCCGGTTCAGAGAGAGCCTGCAAGGTGTGGGAGTCCTCCTGCGACCTGGCCGCCATCGGCACCGTGGCCGACGTGATGCCTATGACCGGGGAAAACCGGCGCATCGTCAGCGCCGGCCTGGCCCGGTTGAACCCCTCCCGGCGGCTGGGGCTGGCCCGGCTCATCTCTCTGTCCGGACAGGGGGACCGCCCCATCAGCTCTGTGTCGGTGGGCTATACCCTGGCCCCCCGGATCAATGCCTCCGGCCGGATGGGGCGGGCAGAGGCCGCCCTGGAGCTGCTCATGACCGGGGACCCGGAGCGGGCGGAGGAGCTGGCTCAGGAGCTGTGCGCCCTGAACCGGGAGCGCCAGACCGTAGAGGGCGAGATCTTCCAGCAGTGCGTCCAGCGGCTGGGGGAGGCTCCCCAGGCCGAGGCCCTCGTGCTGGCTGGCCGGGCCTGGCACCAAGGGGTAGTGGGCATCGTGGCCTCCCGCCTAGCAGAAAAATATGCTAGGCCCTGCTTTATGATCTGCCTGGACCAGGGGATGGGCAAGGGCTCCTGCCGCTCCTGGGGCGGAATCAATCTGTTTGAACTCCTGGAGGAGTGCGCCCCTCTGCTGGAGAGCTTTGGGGGCCACGCCCTGGCCGCCGGCTTTACCGTCCGGGAGGAGCGCATCCCCGCCCTGGCGCAGGCTCTAGCACAGGCGGTGGCGGAGCGAGCCCAGGGGACCGAGCTGCCCTCTGTTCTGGAGGCGGATGGGGTAGTGCCACCGGAGCTGCTCACCGTGGAGGAGGTATCCGCCCTGGACCGGCTGGAGCCCTGTGGGGTTGGAAACCCGCGGCCCGTGCTGGTCCTCAGTGGAGTGCAGATCCATTCTATGGCTCAAGTGGGCCGGGGCCGGCACCTGAAGCTGAAACTGGAGTCCCGTGGCATTCTATTGGACGCCATCTGGTTTTCCGCCGACGGCGGGGAGCTGGGCCTGTCCCCCGGCTGCCGGGTGGACGCGGCTTTTTATCCCCAGATCAACGAGTTTCGCGGCTGTCGCTCCGTGCAGCTCCAGATCATCGACCTGCGCCCCGCCCCCTCCAGGGCACAGATGGAGCAGGCCATCTATGACAAGTATCGCCGGGATGAGGCCCTGACTCCCCAGGAGGCCCGGTTCTTATTGCCCAGCCGGGAGGAATTTGTCTGCCTGTGGAAATGGCTGGACCGGCATTGCTCCCCCGGTGGTCCACTGGAGGACACCCTGCCCCGGATCTCCCGGGCGGTGGCCCGCTCCGGAAGGCAGGTCGAGGTGCCTGCCCGGACCCTCCTGTGTCTGGAGGTGTTGGAGGAGCGGGGCCTGATCCAGCTGGGCCGCAGCGCCGGCCGCCTTCAGATCACCCTGAACCGGCTGGAGGGCAAGGTGGATCTGGACGCCTCTCTGCTGCTGCGGCGGCTGCGGGATGTCCTGCGTGAATAAGGCGAGCTCCTCAAACTTTTACTCTACTTCGAGGTGATCTTATGGACCCTATTCTGGTCCGTTATCAGGCCCTTGAGGACAAGGTGGCCTCCTATACCCCAAATCTGGATACCAAGCGGCTGTTCGACGCCTTCACCTATGCCGACGCTGCCCATAAGGGCCAACTGCGCAAGAGCGGAGAGCCCTATATCATCCATCCCCTGGCTGTGGCGGAGATCGTCGCCGACCTGGGGCTGGACGTGGACTCCGTCATCGCCGCTATGCTCCACGACTGCATCGAAGACACCGCCTCCACTCATGAGGAGATCGCCAAAAAATTCGGCGCCTCTGTGGCCGAGCTGGTGGAGGGCGTCACCAAGCTGACCAAGATGCAGTTCGTCACCAAGGAAGAGGAGCAGATGGAAAATCTGCGCAAGATGCTCATGGCCATGAGCCGTGATATCCGAGTCATCCTCATCAAGGTGTGTGACCGGCTGCACAATATGCGCACCATGGAGTACCAGTCCCCCAAAAAGCAGCGGGAAAAATCCTTGGAAACCATGGAGATCTATGCTCCCATCGCCCACCGCTTAGGTATGCAGAAGCTGAAGTGGGAGCTGGAGGACCTTTCTCTGCGCTATCTGGACCCCATTGGCTATAAGGAGATCGAGGACGAGCTGGCCCGCCGCTCCTCCGCCCATGAGGAGTTTATGACCTCCATCCAGCATAAGATCCAGCAGCGGCTGGCCCAGGACGGCATCCACTGCACCGTCTACGGCCGGGTAAAGCACATCTACTCCATTTACCGCAAGATGTTCGCTCAGAATAAGACCTTGGACGAGATCTTCGACCTGTACGCCTTCCGGGTCATCGTGGACGACATTCCGGAGTGCTACAACGTGCTTGGCTGCATCCACGATATGTTCAAGCCGGTGCTGGGGCGGTTCAAGGACTATATCGGCACCCCCAAGCCCAATATGTACCAGTCCCTCCACACCACCGTCATCGGCCGGGAGGGCATCCCCTTTGAGGTACAGATCCGCACCTGGGAGATGCACCAGACCGCCGAGTACGGCATCGCCGCCCACTGGAAGTACAAACAGGGGATGGCCAACCAAAAGCTGGGGACAGAGAAGGACTTTGAGTGGGTGCGCAAGTTGCTGGAGAGCCAGCAGGATACCGACGCTGAGGAGTTCGTCCGCACCCTGAAGGTGGATATGTTCGCCGACGAGGTGTTCGTCTTTACCCCCAACGGCGATGTCATCAACCTGCCCAACGGGGCCACCCCCATTGACTTCGCCTATAACATCCACTCCGCTGTGGGCAACCACATGGTGGGCGCCCGGGTCAACGGCCGGATGGTCACCTATGAAACGCCTCTGAAAAACGGCGACATCGTGGAGATCATGACCTCCAAATCCGCCAAAGGCCCCAGCCGGGACTGGTTGAAGATCTGCAAATCCAACGAGGCCCGGAACAAGATCCGCCAGTGGTTCAAAAAGGAGCGGCGGGAAGAAAATATCGCCACTGGCCGCGCTGCCTTCGAGGCAGAGCTAAAGCATGTAAAGATCCCCCTGTCCGCCATCACTGGGGAGGAGGTGCTGCCTCACATCCTCCACAAAGTGCGCTTTGGCACTCTGGACGAGCTGTACGCCTCCATCGGCTATGGCGGCACCACTGCGGTCAAGGCGGTGGCGCGGGTGAAGGACGAGCTGCTTCGGCTGGGCCGGCTCCAGGCGGAGAAGGCGGCGGCCTCCTCCAAGAGTCTGGAGGAGAGCGTGATCGTCCCCGGAACCGGCGCAGCCCCCGCCGCAGGCCAGGTCAAGCCCAAGCGCTCTGACTCCGGTATTGTGGTGGAGGGGCTGGGCAACTGTCTGGTCAAATTTGCCAAGTGCTGCACCCCCGTGCCAGGCGACCCAGTCATTGGCTTTATCACCCGCGGCTACGGTGTGTCCGTCCACCGGGCGGACTGTCCCAACGCCTCCCCCGACAAGCGCCGGCCAGAGGAAGCGGACCGCTGGGTCAAGGTGTCCTGGGTGGAGAGCGACCTTCCCAATTATAAAACAGCGTTGGAATTGGCCTCTAAGGACCGGGACGGCCTGACACTGGATGTGGCCATGGCCCTGTCCGCCGCCAAGGTGAAGGTGACCGCTCTGTCCGCCCGCTCCCAGCCGGACGGACACGCCACAGTCAACATCGTGGTGGAGGTCAAGGACAAGGCGGAACTGAGCGCCGTCATCAACAAGCTGAACAACATCCAGGGGGTCTATTATGTGGCCCGGTCTTCCGGGAAATAACGGGAGGGGTATGCTATGATTATCGAGCCTTTGGGGTATGTTTTTGTCTATACCTGGTTCATCTGGGCGCCGGTATTCGTCTATAATTTGATTGCCGCTATCAAATATGCCTGCCAGCCCCCCTCAAAGGAGCAGGAAAAAAAGAGCAGTCAAGCCTCCGCCTGGGCTGCCGTCTCCTTTAGCGTTATCGTGGGCGGCTTTATCTGCATATTCCAGTGGGTATCATGATCCCCATTTCGAAAAAGCGGGCATGCTCCGCTATCTCACCACGAAAGGATGTATCCAAGCTATGCGCGCAGTCGTCACAAGAGTTTCCTCCGCCTCTGTCACCATCGGCGGAGCGGTGGAGGGGACCATTGACCGGGGCTTCCTGATCCTGCTGGGGGTGGGCCCCAGCGACACCCCGGCGGTCTGTGATAAGCTGGCAGAAAAGATCTGCAACCTGCGGGTTTTCGAGGACGAAAACGGCAAAATGAATCTGGATCTGTCTCAGGTTGGCGGCTCTCTGCTGGTGGTGTCCCAATTTACTCTGTATGCCGACACCAAGAGCCGCCGCCCCGGCTTTAGCGGGGCGGCCAAGCCTGACCTTGCCGTCCCACTGTACGAGCGGTTTATCGACCAGTGCCGGGCCAGGGGATTTCAGGTGGCCCACGGCCGATTTGGAGCGGATATGCAGGTGGCCTCTGTTAACGACGGGCCGGTCACCATTTTATACGATTTATACGATACAGACCAGTAAGAGGAAAGCCAAAAGTATGAAGCGCGGAGATACCATATCCGGCCGCGCTGGGCGGGCTGTTCGCCTTCGGCCACCCCCACTGTCTACTTTTAACTCTCCACGTTCAACCTAAAGGGGTGTTTTCATGAAAGTCAAAGTCATGCAGGTCGGTCCCATCGGCACAAACTGTTATATTTTAGAGGACGAAGCCACCAACAAGGCCGCCGTTATCGACCCCGGCGACGAGGGGGACCGCATCCTGTCTGTTCTAAAAGAGGACGGGGTACAGGTGGAGTATATCCTCCTGACACACGGCCACTACGACCACACTACCGCTGTTCCCGACCTGATCCGGGCCCTGCCCCAGGCGGAGGTCTATATCCACCAGGCGGACGCCAACGGGGCTGGAAGCCAGCTCTTTCCCCTGGCCGGGCAGGTAGCGGACTTGAAATACTACACCGAGGGGGATACCCTCACTCTGGGCTCTCTCACTATCCAGGTCCTCCACACCCCAGGCCACTCCAAGGGCTCCGTCACCCTCCAGGTCGGGGATGTGCTGTTTACCGGGGACACCCTGTTCTGCGGCTCCTGCGGCCGCACCGACCTGCGGGGGGGCAGCTATGAAGAGATCATGTCCTCTCTAAACCGCCTGGGCCAGTTGGAAGGGGACTTCCACGTCTGCCCCGGCCATGACCGGACCTCCACGCTGGAGCGGGAGCGGCAGTACAACCCCTTCCTCCGGGAAGCCATGGGGCAATGAGGAGACTATCTTATGAAATTGGTTCTGAACGGGCATGATGAGCGGTATGTTGTAGAGCAGGGAATGCTCAATCTCTTTCCCGGCGAGCGTCCCGTCTATGAGCCCATCGGCCCTGGGGATGACAGCTGGGCCGTTGTCACCCTCCGGGAAGATGACCGCTGCCATGTCACCGTAGAGCTGTGCTTCCGCGGCAAGTCCCTGCCCTATTCCCTGGATGTTCCCCTGGTCGGCGACGAGTTCCAGCGGGAGGGCATCCGCCGCCGGGCCATCGGCAAGTGCTTTTTTCTGGCCGCCCGTGCGCTCACCGGCCATACGCCTCCCTGGGGGATGCTTACCGGTGTCCGTCCGGTGAAACTGCCCACCCGCGCCCTGCTGTCCGGGGCCACACCCCTTCAGGCCAAGCAGGAGCTAAGGGAGGAATACTATGTCTCTCCCGACCGGGCCGCGCTGGCGGTGGACTGCGCCCAGGCCAGCATCGCCGCCCAGCGGTCGCTGAAGGAAGGGGAGGTATCCCTGTACCTCGGCATCCCCTTTTGCCCCACCCGGTGCGCCTACTGCTCCTTTGTATCCGCCGACGTGGGCCGGACATTAACATTGGTGGAGCCCTATGTGGACGCCCTGCTGAAAGAAATCGATGGGACGGCCCGTGTACTGACGGAGAGTGGCAGGACCATCCGCTCCTTCTACATGGGGGGCGGCACCCCGACTACCCTAAGCGCCCGGCAGCTGGACCGGGTCCTGACCCGCTGTGAGCAGGTCCTCCCTCTGGAGGGATGCACCGAACTTACGGTGGAGGCGGGCCGGCCGGACACGATCAACCGGGAAAAGCTGGAGGTGCTCCGGGCCCACGGTGTCGGCCGCGTCTCCATCAACCCCCAGACGCTAGAGGACCATGTGCTGGAGGCCATTGGCAGAAAGCACTCCTCGGGGGATATTCAGACTGCCTACGACCTGGCCCGCAAGGTGGGCTTCGACTGCATCAACATGGACCTGATCGCCGGCCTGCCTCTGGACTCCCTGGGCGGCTTTCGCCGCTCTCTGGATGGGGTGCTGGCCATGGGGCCGGAGAATATCACCGTCCACACCCTGGCCATGAAGAAGGGCTCCACTTTGATCCAGAGGAAAGGCGCCCTTCCCGGCGGGGAGGAGGTGGCCCAAATGCTGGACTACTCCCGCACGACCCTGTCCGGCGGCTATCTTCCCTACTACCTCTATCGGCAGAAGTACATGTCCGGCTCTCTGGAGAATGTGGGCTGGGCAAGGCCGGGCACGGAGAGCTTGTACAACATCGTCATGATGGAGGAGCTCCACACTGTCATCTCTCTGGGGGCGGGCGGCGTTACCAAGCTCATCGATCCCCAGAGCGGCCGGCTCCTCCGGCTGTCCAACCCGAAGTATCCCCAGGACTACCTGTCCGCCGGGGAAAAGTTGGCGGAGCAGCAGAGGGAGATGCTGGCGTTTTTCCGCTGACCATCTATACCGCTGGGCAGCCTGCCCAAGGGAAAGGAGTTCCAAATGGCTTATCAACTGCAGGAGATCAACCGGCGCATTCAGACTGACGTGACCGCCTTCCTGACCGAGTGCGACGAAAATTACGCCCAACGGGTGTCCTTGGCGGCAGACAAGATCCTGGGCAATCTGGAGCACAGCCCCATCGTGCTTTTGTCCGGGCCCTCCGGGTCCGGCAAGACCACCACTGCCCTGAAGATCGCCGAGGAGCTGCGGCGCCGCGGAGTCAACTGTCACGCGGTGGCCATGGACAACTACTTCAAGACCATGAACAAAAAAGCCGCCCCCCGCACCCCGGAGGGAGACATCGACTATGAGTCCCCCCTGTGCCTGGACATGGAACTGCTGGATGAGCACTTTGCCGCCCTGTCCCGTGGAGAGGAGATCCTCATTCCCAAGTTCGAGTTTGCCCGCCAGATGCGCAACGACTCCCTGGGCCTCCCCCTTCGGCTGGAGAAGAACGAGATTGCCATTTTCGAGGGCATCCACGCCCTGAATGACGACATCGCCGGCCGCCACCCAGAGGCCACCAAGCTCTATATCTCCGCCCGGTCCAACGTGAACGAGGGGGCCGTCCTCCGCTTCAAGGGCACCTGGATGCGGCTGACCCGCCGGGCGGTCCGGGACTACAACTTCCGGGGCACCGGGGTAGCCGAAACTCTGGAGATGTGGGCCAATGTCCGCCGGGGAGAGAAGCTGTATATCTCCCCCTTTAAGGGCCGGGCGGATATCATCTTTGACTCCTCCCTCCCCTATGAAGTGCCGGTCATGAAAAATTACGCCATCCCCATCCTCCGCTCTGTCCCCCAAGAGAACGAGCGCCATGACGAGATGCTCCAGCTGGTGGACGCCTTTCAGCATTTCGAGGCCATTGACCCGGCCCTGGTGCCCAAGGACTCCCTGCTGCGGGAGTTCATCGGCGGTGGGAGCTACCAGTATCACTGACCTATCAAATCCATGGCGCTGTCTTGCGCGGGGAGGGGCAAAGTTTCCAGCCCCCGGCCCTGACTTCTCTTTCCGCAGTGGGCTCCAGCAAAGCTTTTATCCTATTTCCGGAGTGATCGACTTGACCGACCAGCCTATCTATAACTCCCGGGACTCCCGGTACAAGACGCCCTACGGGGCGGTCCCCTCCGGGACACAGGTCCGGTTCACCCTCCGCCCTGGAAGGGTGGAGGGCTTCTCCCGCGCCACCCTCTCCGCCCGCTTTGAAAGTCGTGGGGATCAAATCGAGTCCCTCCCGATGCTCTGGAGCGGTCTGGAGCTGGATCGGGACCTGTTTCAGGGCAGCCTGGACACTGGGGACTATGTGGGGCTGGTGTGGTACTCCTTCCTGCTGGAGCGGCTGGATGGAGGCCGCCAGGAACTGGGCCCCTATCAACTCACCGTCTATCAGGCGGAGGAGGTCCCCTCCTGGTTTGGAGAGGGGATGACCTATCAGATCTTTCCGGACCGCTTTCTCCGCTCCCGTGTCCCCGATCCCGCCGGGATGGTAGGAGGACGCTGGGTCCACCAGGATTGGGAGGAACTGCCTGAGTGGCGGCCTGACCAGCGTGGAGAGATCCGGAACCGGGACTTTTTCGGCGGCGACCTGCTGGGCGTCATGGAAAAGCTGGACTATCTGAAGGGCCTTGGAGTGGAGACCCTCTATTTTAACCCCATCTTTGAGGCATCGGAGAACCATCGTTACGGCACCGCCGACTACGACAAGATCGACCCCATGCTGGGCAGCAATCAGGACTTCTCCCGGCTGTGCGACGAGGCCCACAGGCGGGGGATGCGGGTGATGCTGGACGGGGTGTTCAACCACACCGGCTATGTCAGCCGCTACTTCAACGGGGACGGCTTCTATCCCGACGTGGGGGCCAGCCAGAGCTGGGACTCCCCCTACCGCCCCTGGTTCAATTTCATCCAGTGGCCCAAGAAGTACGAGAGCTGGTGGGGCATTTACTCCCTGCCCGCCGTCAACGAGAGCTGTCCCTCCTACCGGGACTTTATCTTCGCCGGGGAGAACAGTGTGGTCCGCCGGTGGCTCCGGGCCGGAGCGGACGGCTGGCGGCTGGATGTGGCCGACGAGCTGCCCGACGACTTCGTAGCGGGCATCCACCAGGCCGCCCGGGCAGAGAAGCCCGACGCCCTGGTCATCGGCGAGGTGTGGGAGGACGGCTCCACCAAAGTAGCTTACGGAGTACGGCGCAAGCACATTCTGGGCGGCCACTGTGACGGGCTGATGAACTACCCCCTGCGCAACGCGATCCTTGCCTTTTTCCGCGGCGGCGGAGGAGAGCACTTCGTATCGGCCATGGAGACCATTCGGGAGAATTATCCCCCCTCCGCCTTCTACTCCGCCATGAACTCCCTGGGCACCCACGACACCCCCCGCATCCTCACCCTGCTGGGGGCAGGAGGGGAGTACCGGGATCAGTCCAGAGACTGGCGGGCCCACTTCCGTTTGTCCCCTAAACAGAGGCGGCGGGGCAAGGACCTGCTCCGGGCGGCGGCCCTTCTGCTGTTCTGCTTTCCCGGCTCCCCTACCGTGTACTACGGAGACGAGGCAGGGATGGAAGGCTTTGAGGACCCCTTCAACCGCCAGACCTACCCCTGGGGCCGCGAGGACCGGGAGCTGGTGGACTGGTTTCGGGCTCTGGGCGCCCTGCGCCGGGACCACCCCGCCCTTCGACGGGGGGACATCCGGTATGTGGCCGGCCAGGGGCCTCTGCTGGCCTTCACCCGGTCGGCGGCAGGGGAGACCATCCTGTGTGCCTGCAACGCCGGGGATGGGCCCGCCGCCATGGAGCTGGGCTTTCCCGGGGAATTGACGCCCCTGCTGGGCCGGGCCCATGTGGACCCCGGGGAGGAGGGGCCCACCCTGACTATCCCCCCTCTGTCCGGCGCGGCCTTCCTGGTCCACGAAGGCTGAAAGCCTTGAGGCCCAGGGGGGCAACCACAGATTGACAACTTGTCAGGGACGGATGGTAGACCCCATTCGTCCCTTTATGCTATGTTTCTCACAGAAAAAAGTTGGGGGCCTGCGAGCCTGCCATATTCTGAAAAGGGAGATGAGAACATGACCCTTGGCCAGCGTATTCAGGCGTTGCGAAAGCAGCACGGCCTGTCCCAAGAGGGCCTGGGGGAGAGGCTGGGTGTCTCCCGACAGGCGATCTCCCGCTGGGAGATGGACGGGGCGGTCCCCGAGGTGGACAAACTCATCGCCATGGCCAGGCTCTTTGGAGTTTCTTTGAACCAGCTTTTGGGGGTAGAGGAGCCAGAACAGCCGGTGTCGGAAGCAAAACAGGTGTCTCATGGCAGGCGTTCCCGCCTGCTGGCCGCCCTGTGCGCCCTCCTTTCCGTGGTTTTGGCAGTATCTCTGGGCTTCAATTTTTATTATCGCTACCGGGTCCTCATGATCCTGGACCCACCTCAAGCCCCGTCTGCCCCCGTTCAGCAGGTGTTGTATGCCGTCCGGCCTGACTACGAAACCATGACCTATGACTTGGCGCTCTCCCTGACGGAGAATGGCGGGCTTAGGGGCTATGACACCCAGGTATCCCTCTTTACAGTCCTTCCGGAACAGCCATCCTACCAGGATGGGAACACCACAGTCATCCCTGCCCCCTCTTATCACCAGGAGGAATTTCCTGTCGCCTTCCGCAACAAAACGGCCACTCTGGTCCTGGAGGACCTCCCCTTCCGCTATCATAAAGCCGCCGTCATCTCCCTAACCTACTCCAAGGGGGAACTGGAGGGGACCCACGCTCTGCTGCGGCTGGAGCCCACCGGACGGGGCATTGACTGGATCATAGAGGCAGGCAGCAGTTCCTTCGGCCAACACCCTCCCGAGATCAAAGAGGAGCCGGAACTCTTAGCGCTCCAATGACCCCACCTCCCTGGTCGGCAACGATGAGCCGGCAGTGTGCTCCGCCCAGACGACACGTTGCCGCCCTACTGAGCTTCTATAAAAGACTACAATTCTCTACAAAAGTACCTATGGAAAGAGGAAAGCATCGGTTTCTTGACAAGGTCCTCCATCTAGTATAATATTTTACTGTGACGGCAAGAGTATGCGGAACTGACCCTTGCCCGTCAAGAGGAAGACGTTACTTCTGGAGGATGAAAACATTGATTGAAAAGCAACTCCCTTACAAATATAAAGTATATGAGATCATTAAGGAGGATATCCTTTCCGGGAAGTATCGGGCTGGAGAAGAACTGAACGAGCGAGAGCTGGCCGAGACTATGGGGGTCAGCCGCACCCCTGTCCGTGAAGCGATTCAGATGCTGGAACACAACGGCTGGGTGAGTATTGAAACTTACAAAGGGGCGGTCATTCGCAGCTTTGGTAGAAAATATCTGGCTGATTTAATGAAAGTCCGTACAGCTCTGGAGTTATCCGCCGTGGAAGACGCGGCCAAAAATATTACTGACGAAACTTTCGCCGCTATTGAACAGACCTATCAGCAGCAGGTCGCAGCTATGGACTCCTCAAACAATCTGGATTTCGCCCAACTTGACCGCCTCTTTCACCAGAGCATCTATGAGCTTAGTGGCAACAATACCCTAATCGACCTGTTAGGCAACTTGAACGATATGATTTTTGTCACCGCCACCAAGGCTTTGTCCGGCGCGCCTCGGCGCCAATCTACCATTCGAGAACATGCCGCAATTTTGGAGGCGCTGCGCTGCCGGAACGCGGACCAGGCAGTCCGGGCCATGAAACTCCACATGGAGCAGACTCACTGTAATGTTCAGCATAACACCTCTATAGACTGAATCTTTTTTATATGGCAGCAGACACACGGCAGGTCAAACCCCTGTCGTGTGTTTTACTTCGTATGTTGATAGTTTTATACAAAAAAGCAAATATTCTTTCGTGAAAATCTACAATCATGCAAGAAAGGCTGCGTAATTCTTGACAAAATAATGCCCTGCGTATAAAATCTATGTTGGAATTTTGAATTTGGTATACAAAATTCAAAATTACTGTTCTCAAGTTTCTCAAAAAGGAGTTATGAGATATGAAAGTCAGTCTGATCCAGATGGATATGAAGTTCGCCTCTCCTGACGAGAATTTCGCCCACGCGGAAGAGCTGATCCGTCAGGCGGCCCAGAGCCACCCAGATGTGATCACCCTGCCGGAAACCTGGAACGTAGGTTTCTTCCCCAAGGAGAACCTGGCAGAACTCAGCGACAAGGACGGCGCCCGTGTGAAGGAGACCTTCTCCCGTCTGGCCAGTGAGCTAAACGTAAACATCGTGGCCGGCTCTGTGTCGAATGTCCGGGATGGCAAGATTTATAACACCGCCTTTGTCTTTGACCGCAAGGGAACCTGCGTCGCCGAGTACGATAAGACGCACCTGTTTTCTCCCTCCGGCGAGCATGAATACTTTCAGTCCGGAGACCATACCGTCCGGTTTGAGTTGGATGGCGTCCCCTGCGGCTTAATTATCTGCTATGATGTCCGCTTCCCGGAGCTAATCCGTACCATTACCGTCCAAGGAATCGACGTATTGTTTGTCGTGGCCCAGTGGCCCTCTCTGCGCCGCTTCCATTGGCAGGCGCTGAACCAGGCACGGGCCATCGAGAACCAGTGCTTTGTAGCCTGCACCAATTCCTGCGGCACCGCTGGAGAAACCAAGAACGCCGGCTACTCCGCCGTCTACGACCCCTGGGGCGAACTGGTCGGCGGCTGCGGCCCTAATGAGATGATTCTGACCACCGACATGGATTTGAACATCATCAAGGGGATCCGCAGCAGCATCAATGTGTATAGGGACCGCCAGCCCGGTCTTTATCAAGTCAACTGACTTCATAGATACGGAGGATTGACATGAGCAAAATCAATTTTACTCTGGAGAAGGCAAATGGCAGTGAGGCTCTCGAGCTGAACTATGAGCGTGTCTTCGCCATCGGCTATGCCGGACGCAACATGGAAAAAACCATGGAGCACATCAAGGAGCTGGAGGAGCAGCTGGGTGTTCCCGCCCCCAAGCGCATCCCCACCATCTTTCAGTGTGGCAACTACACCCTGACTCAGGAGAAGGACCTGCACTTTGTGGGCGAGAAGACCTGTGGTGAGGTGGAGTACGTCATTATCATCAAAAACGGCAAGCGTTACATTGGCGTGGGCAGTGACCACACCGACCGTGCCCTGGAGAGCGCCAGCGTTCCCAAGTCCAAGCAGGCCTGTGCCAAGCCCATTGCTGTCCAGGTCTGGGACTATGAGGATATGAAGGACCATTGGGATGGCATTAAGCTGCGCTCCTATCAGACTGTGGATGGCAAAGAGATCGCCTATCAAGACGGTACTTTGGCCGACATCCTGCCCCCCGACCTCATCCTGAAGGAGCTGGACGAGCGTGTAGGCGGCATTGACAACGTGGTCATCTTCTCTGGCACCGTGCCCCTTTTGAATGGGTTTACCTTCGGCACCAATTTCCGTTATGAGATGGTGGACGAAGTTTTGAACCGCAAGATTACTTCTGACTACAACGTAATCGCTATTTCTGAGGAGGAAAGATAAATGAAAAGAATTCTGAGTTTTGCTCTGGCCGCCGCCATGACACTTTCTCTGGCCGCCTGCGGCAGCACGAACGGCGGGAGCTCCGCCGGGAACACCTCCAGCGGCGCCACCAACACCAACTCTGAGGGCAAATCCTACACCCTGAAGATCGCCACCACTGGTAACGAAGATCACCAGTCCACCATCGCCGCCCGCGCCTTTGCCGAGAAGGTCGAGGAGCTCTCCGGCGGCCAGATCAAGGGTGAGGTGTATCCCAACTCCTCCCTGGGCAGCGAGCGTGAGGCCGCTGAGGGCGTGCAGATGGGTTCTCTGGAGATGACTGTCGTGACCACTGACGGCACTCTGCCCAACTGGGTGCCTGAAACCCAGGTCCTGTCTATGCCCTACCTGTTTGAAACCAAGGAAGAGGCCTACTATGTGCTGGACAACTTCCTGCAGGACGAGTTTGCCCCTCTGTTCGAGGAGCAGGGCATCAAGCACCTGGCATTCTGTGAGCTGGGCTTCCGTCACTTCACTACCAACGGCAAGGAGATCAAGTCCGCCGCTGATCTGAAGGGCCAGTCCATCCGTGTTCAGGAGGCCACCATCTGGTTCGCTCTGGCCGACGCACTGGGCTTTATCGCCACCCCCATCGCTTTTAATGAGCTGTACACCGCTCTGCAGCAGGGCACCGTGGACGGCCAGGAAAACCCCATTGCCTCTATTGCCACCTCCGCTTTTGGTGAGGTCCAGAAGTATATGTGCATGGACGGCCACACCTATGGTGCTGAGAGCATCATTATGAACCTGGATCTGTACAACGGCATGACCCCTGAGCAGCAGGCCTGGGTGGACGAGGCTGCTGCCTATGCCAGAGATACCCAGCGCGCGGCCGTTGACGCTGTTGAGGCCGAGTACCTGCAGCAGATCAAGGACGGCGGCACCATCGTGTGCGAGGATCCTGACATCCAGTCCTTCAAGGATGCCACCGCTGATATGTACAAGCTGCCTGAGGTGGCTGAACTGGTCGATCCCTCTCTGACGGAGGCTGTCATGGCCAAGGTCGCCGAGTTCAACGCCAACAAGTAAGCCTCTCCCCGGATCTATTTCGGGAATCGGCCTGCAAGACGATGTCCGGCGCAGGCTCTGCCTGCGCCGGACGTTCCTTTGTACTAAGGGAAGGAGAAAATATGAAAGTAATTGACCAAATCGTCGACTTCCTTGCACGGCTGGTCATGGGCGTCAGCGCTATCGCCGTCTTCGGCGTTACCTTTGCCCAGGTCCTCTGCCGCTATGTTTTGAAGTCCCCCCTACCCTGGAGCCAGGATATCCTCCGCCTTGCCTTTACTTATCTAGTATTTTGGGGCGCCGCCTGGTGTGTCCGCGACAAGAACCATCTGAATGTAGACGTAATCCTTACCTCTCTGCCCAATAAGGTCCAGAAGGTAGTGGAAATAATAATTAACTTGGTTCTGTGCGGCTTCTTTGTTTTTTTGATTGTTATTGGCTATCAGTTCGCAATCGGCGGTATGCGCCAGACCACCTCTTATCTGCCCCTGCCCATGACCGCTTATTACGCAAGCATCCCCAGCGCTGCCGTGCTGATGTTGTACTACATGATCAAGAATATTATCGGCCAGTTCCGTAACTTTAATAAGGAGGAGGAAAAGAAATGATTTATATTCTGTTGCTCTTTGTTCTCTTCCTCATTGGTATTCCTATCTGCTTTTCCCTGGGGCTGGTTTCCCTGGGTGGCATCGTCGCCGGCGGTTATCCCCTTACCGTAGTCATCCAGCGCCTGTTTACCGGGGCTGACAGCACCGCACTGATCGCTATTCCTCTGTTCATCCTGGCTGGCGGTCTGATGGTACAGGGCGGCATTTCCAAGCGTATTGTCGACTTTGCCGATGCCCTGATTGGCCACCTGCCCAGCGGCCTGGCCTTGGTGAGTATTTTAGCCTGTATGTTCTTCGCCGCCATTACTGGTTCCGCCATTGCGGCTACCGCGGCAATCGGCGGAATTATGATGCCCATCATGGAGAAAAAGGGTTATGAAAACACCTTTTCCGCTCCTCTAATTGCCTGCGGCGGCTCCATCGGCCCCATCATCCCCCCCTCTATCCCTTTGCTGCTCTATGGCACCATGGCTGGCGTCAGCGTGGGCAAGCTGTTTATCGGCGGCTTCATCCCCGGCATCATCATGGGCGTTGGACTGATGATCCTCAGCTATTTCATCGGCAAGAAGCGCCACTATGTCGGCCGTGAGACCCGCGCCTCTATGAAGGAGATTCTTTCCACCGGTAAGGATGCCATTCTAGCTCTGATTATGCCCATTATTATCATTGGCGGTATCCTGTCCGGTGTCTTTACCGCCACCGAGTCCGGCGCCATTGCCTGCGCCTACGCCCTCATCCTGGGCATCTTCGTCTATCGTGAGCTGAAGCTGAAGGATCTCTTTGGCCTGTTCGTTGACTGTGCCAAGTCCACCGGCCAGGTGTTGCTGGTGGTGGCCTGCGCATCTCTGTTTACTTGGATCATCACTGTGGCCCAGGTACCTCAGATGGTTAGCTCCTTCCTGTCCGCTACCATTAGCAACAAGTATGTTCTGCTGCTGGTCATCAACATCGTATTGCTCATCGCCGGCACCTTTATCGACACCACCAGCGCCTTGGTCATCTTTACTCCCCTGTTCCTGCCCCTGGTTCAGTCCATGGGTATCGACCTGATTCACTTTGGCCTGGTTATGGCGGTAAACCTGACTATCGGTATGTGTACTCCTCCTCTGGGTGTGTGCCTATTTGTGGCTGGATCCATTGGCCGAGTCTCCTTGAAGGAGCAGATGAAGGACCTGGTGCCTATGCTGGGTGTGTTGCTCATTGTTCTGATCATCATTACCTATATCCCTGGTACGGTTACCTTACTGCCCAATCTAGTGGGTTAACCTTATAAAAACTCCCGACACGTTGTGTCGGGAGTTTTTTAATGTATTTTCTCCAAATGTCGGATGAGCACCTGGGCACATAGGCCGGTAAACAGACCGGCCGCCGCGCCGGCCATGACCAGATAGGGGAGATAGGCCAAAACCGCCCAGGTCTTCATTACTCCGGCTGCCACCAGGAGCTGGCCCAGGTTGTGAAATATGGCAGCCACAGGACAGCACAGCCAGATCTGGTCTCTGGAGAGGACCCTTCTCAGCAGGCATAGGGCCAGCCAGCACAGCAGTCCGCCTCCGGCGCTGTACAACAATGTACTCATCTGTCCGGAGAACACCGCGCCCAGGAAAACCCTGGCGGACAGCACCAGCAGGGCATCACCGGGCCCCAGGACAAACATCACATACACAGTGACAATGTTGGCCAGCCCCAGCTTCACTCCTGGAATCGGAATCGGCACGGGGATCTGGGCCTCGACCATAAAAATCGTCAGGGCGATAGCGGTAAATAGGGCCAGCAGAGTAAGCCTGCGGGCCCCCCTAGCCGGTGGCCGCGTCAAGGCCGCCACCCCCTCCTGTAATCTCGATGATAAGCTGATGGGGCAGGCAGACGATGGGTACCGTACCGTCGGATATGGCGCCCTGGTCCACACAAACCTGGTCGGGACAGTTGGCCTGACTGATCCGGATACGCCCCCGCTCCACCTGTACCGTATTTGTACCGCCCGCTCCGTCAGACAGTACAAAGGAGTAGGGCGCGGACACCTTGTCCAGCTCTATCTTTTGGAGCACCTGTCCATGCTGGGTGATAACAGCCACAGGGGCCTCGGGGCGTTCCTGCTTCAAGAACACCGCCAGGGCAGAGGCAGCTACCGCTGCCCCAAGCAGGGCCAGGATGATCTTGGTATTTTTATTCATGACAGCACCTCTACCTCCCGGTCCTCATAGCCCTGCGCCAGAGTAAAACTGTCCTTTAGCCCAGAGGTAAGGGCCAAAGAGCCGTCCTCCAGAATAAAGAGGGCCTCAAACTCCAGTTCGGGGTGATCCCGCCAAAATTGTGTCCCCCGCTCCAGTCCCATAACGAACAGAGCGGTGGACAGGCCGTCACAGGCAAGGCCGGAGGGGGATACTACTGTGACCGAGAGCAGGCCGCTTCGGGCTGGAGCAGCGGTGGCCGGATCAATAATGTGCCAGTAACGCACTCCATCCCTCTCAAAGTACCGCTGATAGCCGCCGGAGGTGCCCATGGCCTGCCCCTCCAGCTCCAGAACGCCCAGATAGCCCTCTCCCTGGGGATCCTGGATTCCAATGCGCCAGGGAGAACCATCGGGCTTGGCTCCCAGGGCCAAAATGGTGCTCTGGCCCAGGTCCAGCAGGGCGGAGGTGATGCCTCGCTCCTGGGCTAGCTTGGCCAGACGGTCAGCCGTGTATCCCTTGGCCACAGCCCCCAGATCCAATTTCATTCCATCGGGCAGGGAGGCGCCCTCCTGGTCCAGGCTCACTTGCGTATAGTCGATACGGTCACCCAACTCCTCCAGCTCCGCCTGATTGGGTACTCGGTACTCCCCGGTGGTGAAACCCCATGCCTCCACCGCGGGGTAGGCTGTGATATCCAGCGCCCCCCCGGTGAGGGCACACAGCTCCAGAGCGGCGGAGAGCAGTTGGGCCGTGTCAGGGGAGAGGTGCGCCTGTCCCGCTTCATTAAGGGCAGATATCTCGCTGTCCGGGGCGGTGGCGGACAGCAGGTCCTCCAGCTCATAGACCGCCGCCACCCCCTCCTCTAGGGCCTCCCGTCCGCTCTCTCGGTCCTGCCCGTAGTAGGTCAAGGTCATGACCGTATCCATGGCAAAGATTCGGCTCTCCTTCTCGACATCCTCCACCTGGCAGCCTGCCGGCAGAGAGAGGAGCAGCCCCAGGACCAGGGCGGCGGTCCATATGCGCGTTTTGACCACAGAGGTCCCTCCTTTTCCTTCTCCGCTCAGGCTTTACAGAACCTCACGATACATAGCCGCCGCGTCGCTTTTCCCAACATTATCGGCCACCACCAGCACCTCTACCTTGACAACGCGCTCTCCAAAGCGGAGCTCCAGGATGTCTCCTGCTTTTACATCATAGCTGGCCTTCACTGGACGGCCGTTGGCGACCACCCGGGCATTGTCACAGGCCTCATTAGCCACGGTGCGGCGTTTGATGAGGCGGGAAACCTTCAACCATTTGTCCAATCGCATAGAATGATCTCCTCTACGGAAAACGGGGACGCTGTATACAGCGTCCCCGTTCTATTTACGGAACTTACTTGGACACAGCATCCTTCAGAGCCTTGCCGGCCTTGAAAACAGGGGTCTTGGAGGCGGGGATCTGAATGGTCTCCTTGGTCAGGGGGTTGCGGCCGACGCGTTCAGCGCGGGCCTTAACCTCAAAAGATCCAAAGCCGACCAGCTGTACCTTCTCACCGTTCTTCAAAGAGTCAGTAATGGCGTCGATGGTGGCAGTAATGGCGGCCTCAGCGTCCTTCTTGGACAGCTCGGCCTTCTCAGCAACAGCAGCAATAAGTTCGGTCTTGTTCATGGTGGTTTTCTCCTCCTGTGAATTTGGGCAGCGCCAGCGCGCCGCCGCCGTGATTATACTTAAATCCCGGGGGATGTTAAGTCATCGAAGTGGAGTCGCTATCCCGCTTTGCCTGTGCCCAGAACCGCTCCAAATCAGATAGCTCCATCTGGGTCATCGGCTGCCCGGCCAGCTCTTCTGTCCGGCGGAAGCGCCGGATAAATTTTTCACAGGCCGCGTGGAGTGCCAGCTCGCTGTCCAGTCCCAGAAACCGGCCGACCTTGACTGCAGCGAACAGCAAATCGCCCAGCTCCTCCTCCACGTTGGAGCCCTGGGTCGCGGCCGTCTTCAATTCTCCCAGCTCCTCGGACAGCTTGTCCAGCGCCGGACTGATATCCGGCCAGTCGAATCCCGCCTTTTTGGCCTTGTCCTGAATTTTCTCCGCCCGCATCAGCGCTGGCAGAGAACGGGCCACACCGTCCAGAGAATCAGCGGCGGTCTTCTGTCCTTTCTCCTCCCGCTTCTGCTTCTCCCAGGCGGTAAGAGCGCCGTCCGCATCCCCGGCCTCTACAGTGCCAAAGACATGGGGGTGGCGGAATACCAGCTTCTTGCAGATGCCGTCCACCACATCGTCAAAGGTAAACAGCCCCTCCTCCTGGGCCATGCGGGAATGAAACACCACCTGAAGCAGTACGTCGCCCAGCTCTTCCTTCAGGTTGGCTGTGTCCTGGTTATCGATGGCTTCGGCCACCTCATAGGCCTCCTCCAGCATATTGCGCCGGATGGACTGGTGGGTCTGCTCTCTGTCCCAGGGGCACCCCTCCGGAGCGCGGAGCAGCTCCATGATGCGGAGAAGGTCCTCCATGGAATAGTGGTCCATACACTGAAAATTTACCACAATTTCGCTTCCTTATCAAGTCATTTTATATATTTTCAAGTTTTTCAGGAAAAATACCTAAAATCTTTGAAATAATGCCACATTATGGAATTTGCGCTTACAGCCGGAGCAACCGGGCCAGCTTATCCCCCTTGGGCATCAGGGACAGGTCCTCCCGTGAGATGGCCCGCAGGGCCACCACCAGCACCAGATAGACCACCATAGCCACTCCGATAGCCGCCAAGGTGGCCACAGCGTTGCCCATCCTGCTGAGGACCGCCTCCGTCCCCCCCTCGGGGACCGCACTGAGCAACCGGGCCAGCACACGGTAGACTACCCATGCGGCTCCGCCCATCAGAGCGGAAGCTGCCAGCGGTTTAACAAAAATAGGCAGATACCGGGGCCTCTTGGGGATGACCCGGGAAATAATAAGCAAGTCCAGCGCCAGGCATAGGCCGAAGCACAGAATATTACCCGCCGGTGCGCCGAAGATACCGACTTCGGGCCGGACCACCAGGTTATAGTTGGTCACGATCTTCAGCACCCCACCCAGCACCATGACCAACACGGGCAGGTTGACAAACCCATGGGCCTGGAGGATGGAGTTGCACACCAGCATCATACACACAAAGACAGTAGCCAGGCCCAGAGTGGACAGCAGGGGACCAGCCAGATCCGGGTTGAGCTTGGTAAAAAGCAGCCGCATGATAGGCTGGCCCATGACGAACAGGCCCACTCCCATTGGGAAAGCCAAAAGGGCGGTGATGCGTAGAGCGGAGCCAGTGATCTTGGCGCTTCCCCGGCGGTCCCGGCGGGCCAGCGCACCAGAAACGGCTGGGATAACCGAGGCAGTGATGGCAGCCATAAGGGAAGTAGGCAAATTATAGATATTCAGCGCCCCGCCATAATTCCCGTAGAGGGTCCGGCTCACATCCTGCACCGCGTCGCTCAGGGCTTGGGCAGCGGCCGGCGGGGCCTCCAGGGCCATCTGCTGGGTCAAAGAGGCCATGTTAGCGGCGGCCCCAGCAGCCAGAGTTTCCTTCCATGTGTTCAGTGCGTTCTCCAGGGCGCCAAAGTCCACAAAGTCGGCATACAGCGCCCAACTGGCGGGGTCCTCCACCAGTGCCCGCTGAAGCTGCCCCTGGACCAGCGAGGAGTCGATGACCGTAACGATGCCCACCATAGAGGAGCTGAGGGTGATTGGAATAGCGATGCGCAGGATATCCTTCAAAATACTGCCCGCGCCGTCTGGCACATCTCGGGACAGCCGGGGCTCACGGGCCCGGCCAAAGCCGTAGCTGAGCAGCATATAGGCCAGGGCCACCACAGTACCCACCGTCACGCCGGTAATAGCGCCGGCAGCGGCCACATGGGCGGGCTGCCCCGCCTGAATCAGCCAGTAGGCCAGGGACAGGCCGATGACCAGCTTGCAAAGGGCCTCAATGATCTGGGAGATGGAGGTGGGGGCCATGTCGCTGTGTCCCTGGGAATACCCCCGGAAGGCGGCCAGACAGCCCACGCACACTACGGCGGGAGCCAGCGCCTTGATGCCGGCGGCGGCCTTGGTGTCGTTCATCATGGCGGCCAGCGTATCGGCCTTGAAATACATCACTAAAAAGGAGACCAGACCCAGGGACAAAAACAGGAGCATCGATACCCGAAAGGTCTTGCGCATCTGATTGTGGCGACCCAGGGCACTGGCCTCGCTGACCAGCTTGGACACGGCCACAGGCAGGCCGGCAGTGGAGATGGTCAGCAGGACCGCATAGATATTATAGGCGTTGGTAAAGTCGGTGTTCCCCTGCTCCCCAATGATATTGACCAGGGGGATCTTGTAGAACATACCGATGAGCTTGACCACCAGGATGCCCACAGCCAGGATGGCCGCTCCGCCAAAAAAGGTATTTTGTTTCTGACCGCTGATCCGGCGGGGGGCGGTATCTCGTTGGGACATAGGCAGCCTCCTTTATGCTGGGCACAGAGAGGGGAGAGAGCTCCGCTTTCCCACCTCTCCGTGGGTATCGCTTCATATGCCAAAGATTCGGGGCAGGGCGTAGCCCTCCACCTCGGCCCGGATCTTCTCCAGGTCCAGGGTGAAAAATTCCCCCTTCTCATATATGACCTTCCCCCTGGCCATATTCATGACCACGTTGGAACCTCGGGCAGAAAAGGCCAGGTTTTCCACCGCGTCGTGACAGGGGAACAGGTTGGGGGCGGAAAAGTCCACCAGGATCAGGTCGGCCGTCTTGCCGGGGGCGATGACTCCGGTATCCCGGCCCAGGGCCCTGGCCCCATTGACCGTGGCCATCTCCAGGGCCTGTTGGGCCGTGACCGCCTCCGGGTCCAGGCCGACTCCCTTGTGGAGAATCGCGGCCAGCTTGATCTCCTCAAACAGGTCGTGACTGTTGTTGGAGGCCACCCCGTCGGTCCCCAGGGCCACGTTGACCCCGGCCTTTAGCATCTGGGGGACTCGGGCCACGCCGGAGGCCAGCTTCAAATTGGAGACCGGGTTGTGGACGGCGGTGATGTGTTTCTGGGCCATGATGTCCATATCCTGGTCAGACACCCAGACACAGTGGGCGGCGATACCCCCCCGCTCCCACACTCCGTATTGGTCCAGGAGGGCGACGGGGGTTTTCCCATATTTCTTCCAGCAGTTCTCATGCTCTGACTGGGTCTCAGAGATGTGGACCTGCATCCCTAAGCCATGCCTTCGGGCAAAGTCAGCCGTCCACTCCCACAGTGGGGGACAGGAGGTATACTCCGCGTGAATGGATGCGTCCACTAGGATCTGCCCCTCACCGGCGCCATGCCAGGAGTCCCTCAGGATCTCTTCATTTATGCAGTCCTCACAGCGGGCAGGATCAAACTCCTCTGGTTTTCCAAAATACACTCCACCACAGGACAGATTGGCGGAGATACCCGCCTCCAGCACAGTTTTGGCGATGGCATCGGTGTACATATACATATCCGCGATACAGGTAGTGCCGCTAGCAATCATCTCGGCCAGCCCCAGAGCGGTGCCCGCGGCAACGCATCGGGCATCCAGCTTGTCCTCGGCCGGGAAGATATAGTCGTTCAGCCAGTGGTGCAGGTCGTGTCCGCCTCCGTACCCCCGCAGGAGGGCCATGGCCACATGAGTGTGGGCGTTGACCAGGCCGGGCATGAGCACCTTGCCAGTCCCGTCAATGACCCGGTCAAACTCCCCCTGGGGGCGGGCAGTGCCCACCGAGGCGATTTTTGTGCCCTCCACCGCTACAAATGCGTCTTTCAGGACCGGTTGGGCCGAGTCCATGGTCACAGCGGTGACATGTTCCAACAACAGTGACATATCAGATCCCTCTCAGTATCGCTCTGGCCCAGTCCAGATCCTTCCGGCGGACATAGAGCTTATATTCCACCCAGGCCCCGTCGTTCATACCGAAGGTGCCGGTGCGGCCCCGGCTGCTGCCGCCGCACAGCCCCTCCCACATAGTGGGGCTGGTCAGATCCTTGCTCCGGTAGATATAGTCGAGCCCCGCCCCCTCCAGGGTGTCGCGCACCTGGTTAAAGCGGCTGAGGTCATAGGTCAGGAACAGCTCTGCGCGGTTGAAAATCGTAATCATGGACAAAGCCACCTTTCATCGCCGGGCAAAGACATCACATCTTCCTCAGACACGCCCGCACCAGACCGGAGAACTTTTCACGGGCCGTCTCGCCGGCCTCCAGCACCTCCTGCTCGCTGAGAGGCTGGTCCAGGATGCCGGCAGCCATATTGGACAGCAGAGTCAGGCCCAGCACCTCCATGCCACAGTGGCCGGCCACGATGACCTCCGGCGCGGTGGACATGCCCACGGCGTCGCCCCCCAGGACGCGGGCGGCCCGGACCTCTGCCGGGGTCTCATACTGAGGCCCGTAGCAGTAGAAGTAGACCCCCTCCCGCAGGGGAATGCCCAGCTCCTGGGCCGTCTGGCGGGCCAGCTCCTGGAGGCGGGGGGTGTACAGATGGGAGGCGTCGGGGAATCGGACCCCGAACTCGGGCAGATTTTCCCCCCGGAGGGGAGACTCGGAAAACATCTTGATGTGGTCGGTAATGAGCATCAGGTCCCCGGCCTGCCAGCTGGTGTTGACGCATCCGGCGGCATTGGTGACGATCAGGGTGTCACACCCCAGCAGGCGCAGCACCCGGACGGCGTAGGACACCTCCTCATAGGAGTAGCCCTCGTAGTGGTGCGTTCGGCCCTGCATGACCGCCACCCGCTGCCCCTCCAGAGTGCCGAAGACCAGCCGCCCCTTGTGTCCCGGCGCGGTGGATGCCTTAAAGTTGGGAATATCCAGGTAGTCGATGGCGACGGCACCCTCCACCTCGTCCCCCATATAGCCTAGACCGGAGCCCAACACCATGGCCACCTTGGGGATAAAGTCTCCAAGGCGGTCCCGGATCGCTTTGGCGCTGGCCCGGTATTGTTCCATCGTATAGCCCATGGCCCCCTCCTTACAGGGAGGCGCCGCAGCTGCGGCAGAACTTGTCCCCTTTACCGCAGGGCGCGCCGCAGGCGGGGCAGCTGCGGGACTGGCGCAGGTCGGCGATGCGGGATTTGACCTCCTCCACCTTGGCCGCGGTCTCATCGGCCTCGGCCAGCAGCTCTGTCACCGGGTCTCCCTCTGGGGTCTGGCCCCTGTGGGTGTCATACATCACCTGGCCCAGTCGGCGCAGGATGTCGTTGAAATCTCCGTTCAGATCGAAGAGCTGGACATTCAGCTTGGCCACGTCCACCATCTGGCCCGCCTTCTTACCCGCCACCCTGGCGGTGTCGGCGGCGGCGTCGGCGGCCACAGAGGCAGTGCCGCGGATCTTATCCAGCAGTTCCTTCACCTTGTCGTCCATACTATGCGCTCCTTTCCCGCATCTGTATTTCAGTTTCGTCAGAGGGGAGGAGGCCACTCTCCACCCGTGACAGTTCCCTGTTATTTTACACCAATCCCCCTGTGATTGCAACAAATCCCTGTGCAGCCGGCGGTTTTCCGTAAAAAATAGCCCGCCCGCGCCGGGCGCGGACGGGCTGAAGCCGATATTCCGTTACAGGGGACCGATCTTGGAAGGGGGCCACAGGCCGCACACCACCTTGCCCAGCACATAATCCTCGTCGATGGCGCCCAGGCGGGCATCCCGGCTGTCGGTAGACTTGTTCCGGTTATCTCCCATCACAAAGATAGAGCCCTCAGGCACCTCCCAGTGGGTCTGAACTCCCGTGGAGTCGTAGGCGGAGGGAGTATAGGGCACCCCCATAGGCTCTCTGATATAGGGCTCGTCCAGAGCCACCCCGTCCACATAGACCGTACTGGTGCCATAGTCGATATCCACGGTCTGACCGCCGGTGGCGATGACCCGCTTGACGATGGCCTTGCCCCCTAAAAACTCAGCCGTGGTCTTGTTGACAACCACGATATCCCCCTGCTGGGGCTGGTAGCCCAGGGACCAGACCAGCATCATCTCCCCGTGCTGCAGGGTGTTGTTCATAGACTCTCCATCCACCCGGGTCAGACGGCCCAAGCAGGTAAACAGCAGCACCGCGGCCAGGACACAGCCCATCAGCATCTGGAGCCACTCATACAGCTCCGACCCCAGAGGCCGCACCTCCTGGGGCTCCTCGTCCTTCTGGTCCAGGAACTGATCCATCTCTTCTGACAAAGGGTATCCCTCCTTCTGTATCACCGTGAAGCCCTGCTATTATAGCCGCTTTTCCATCCAAATTCAACTTATAATTCCAACCGGGTAACCGCAGACGTCCCCTCCAGGGCAGCCCCTTCCCGGCGCTGGCAGGTAAAGAGGAGGACCTGCTGCTCACGGGCCAGCTCCTCCAGCAGCTCCAGCGCCAGGACCATCCGCCTGTCGTCAAAGGCGGCCAAGGCGTCGTCCAGCAGGATGGGGGGCTTCTCAGGCAGACATAGGCCGCACACCGCCAGCCGCACCGACAGGTACAGTTGGTCCGCGGTCCCTCGGGACAGGAACAGCGCGTTTCTAGGCGACACATCTTCTATCCGGGCGGCAGCACCCTCCAGCTCCCGGTTCAGTGCCACCGACTGGTACCGCTGCCCGGTGAGCCGGGCCAGATACTGGCCGGACAGCCGGTTCAGCTCCGGGGAGAATCGCTGCTGGAGCTGGGCGTTGGCCTCTTTCAGCGCCTCCAGCGCAACAGCCAGGGCACGATATTCCTCCTGTCGGCGGTCCAGTTGGGCAGCCAGCTCCTCCCGACGGGCAGCCAGGGCCGCCGGATCGCCCACCGCCTTCCGCTGTCCCAGGGCCTGATTCAGGTCCTGGTCAGTCTGGGCCAGCCGGCGCTCCGTCTCCGCCAGGGCCCGCTCTGTTTCCTCCGGGGTCCGGGCGGGGGACTCCGCCTCCCCGACGGGTTCAGGCAGCCCGCCTCCCTGGGCCTCTAAGTCATCCAGACGGCGGCGGCGCTCCTCCACCCGCTCCCGCGCCAGGGACAGCTCGTGGTCCAGATTCAGCCCTCTGGACAGGGCGGCGGAGCAGCCGAACAGGTCGGTGACCTGGGGGGAGAAAGTGTGGACAAAGTCCAACAGGTCCGTCCGGCTGTTGTCCCGGCGGGCCTGCCGGTCGCTCAACGTTCCCCGGATGGTCCGAACCTGGCGGGCCGCCTCTTCCGCCGCCTGGCACCGCCGCCGGTAGTCCTGGGCCAGTTCCTCCAGCTCCTGGGGGGACTGCACCCGGTACCGCTCCAGCAGCTTGGCGCACCGGTCCTCCCAGGCCCGTCGGCCGGTGTGGTTGACAAACCCCGCCATCAAGGTAAGCAGAAAGATGAAGCCCCCGGCGTAGAGGGGATAGGACAGCAGTTGTCCCTCCCGGACCCCGCCGACCACACCGGCAATCAGGGCAAACAGCAGGCCCAGAGCAGGGAACAGCTTGGCCGCCATCCCCTTGACCCGCGCGGTGGCCAGGCCGGTGTTGTAGTCGGACAGGGCCTTCTGGACGGCCTGGACCCCCTCCTCCCAGGTCATGCCAGGAAAGCGGTCGTCCTGGGCCGCGATCTGTGCCTGGACATAGACCTCCTCCGCCTCCTTCCGGGCCGCCTCGCCCTGGCGCAGTTCCTCGTCCAGCACCTTCAAATATTGCAGCTCTCCCTGTGCCTTCTTCAGCAGGTCCTTGTCGGGCAGCGGGCCGTATTTGGCCGTCTCCCCCTCCAGGGTGGCCAGTTGGCTCCTGGCCGCCTCAAGCTCCTCCCTGGCCTGGGCAAAGCGCCGGTCCAGCTCTCGCTGGGCCAATCGGCGGTGGGTCGCCCGCTCGGCGGCCAGCAGGTCTCTACGGGCGGACAGGGCGGTCCGCTCCCCCTCCAGCAGGGCGATGCGGCCGGACAGCTCCTCCAACTGCTCCAGGGCCTGGTCCACCTCCCGCAGCTCTCCCTCCAGCCTGGGGATCAGCCCCACGCTTCGGTTGACCTTTCGGCGGTTGAGCCACTCCCGCAGCCTCCCCTCGGTCTGGGAGTAGGACACGTCCTCCTCCCCGGAGGACACCAGCGCGGCAATACGCCGCTCCAGCTCCGGGGCCGCTGTAACCGCCAGGTCTCCACCCGATCCAATGAAGGCCGACCGCTCAAAGACCTCCCGTCCCACACCGGTGAGCAGCTCGCCGCAGTTGGCGGCAGTCAGGCCGGGGACCGCCTCCTCCGTCCCGGTGTAGACGGCGGAAAAGGCCCCGAAGGGAGCGCTGCCCTTGGGACCCCGGCGGAGGGTGATGTCCCGGCCCTGCCACTCCAGGTCCATAGTCCCCTCCATGGGGGCGCCGGACCAGGGCTGATACCGGTTCTTGTCCGCCAAATACCCCTTTTTATCCCGGTCCCGGGTATCGATGCCATAGAGCATAGCCTTCCAAAAGGCGGCCCAGGTGGATTTGCCCCCCTCGTTGGGGGCATAGATCAGATTTAAGCCATCCCCCAGCTCCAGCCGGGCGTGGTCCAGCTTGCCGAAAGTGGCCGTCATGGATCTTATCTTCATAGGGACACATCCTCCCCGCCCTCCAGGGCGGCCAGGCCGAACCGGGCGGCCATCTGATAGGTCCGCTCCTCCGGCTCCTCTTGACATTTTGTCCACATGGCCCGGAGAAAGAGGCCAGTCAGGGTGTCCTCCTCCCGCCGTTTCCACAGGTCTGTGGGCAGTCTTGTCTGGTCCCGGAGGGTCAGGCCGTAAAACCGGGGGGCCAGTTCCCGCTCCAGCGCCGGCAGATTTGGGCTCTCTCCCTCGCCGGTGAGCAGAATGCGGTAAATGTGCTCGCTGGTGTCCTGGGGCAGGGCGGCCAGTACGGCCTCCAGCGGTTCCTTTCCCGTAACATCCACCGGCAGAATCTCATACCGGCGGCGGCCCAGGGGGAGGAGCTGGGCCTGGGCCCGGCCCTCCTCCAGCTCTACATAGAGCACGCCCTTCTGTCCCAGCTCGTCAAAGCCGCGGCCCTCCGGGCAGCCGGGATAGGCCCAGAAGGTCCGGCCCGCCCGCCGCAGGCCGCTCCCCTGGTGGATATGGCCCAGGGCCAGGTAGTCCAGGCCGCTGGTCTCGATCTCGGCGGGGGAGAGGGGCCCATACTCGCTCTGGGGCGCCGTGTCGCCGTGGACGCACATGATCTGCACACCCTTCCCCTCTGGGGCCCGGAAGCCGGCCAGCGGGCTGTCTGTCTGGCGGCTGTCATAAAAGGCCCGGCCCCAGACCGTGCAGCCCAACTGGGGCAGCTCTACCGCCTCCATCTGTGGGGAGGAGAAAATATGGACGTTTTCCGGCCAGTCCAGGGTGGCGTACACCGACCGGGGGGACCAGAAATCGTGGTTTCCCGGAGAGAGGAACACCGGGCAGGGGATGTCCCCCAGGGCCCGGGCCAGGGCCTGGGCCGTCTCCTGAAAGACCCGCTCCGAGTCCAGCAGATCTCCGGCCAGCAGCACCAGGTCGGCCGCCCTCTCCCGTGCCGCCTGGGCCATGCGGCCCAGCAGCTCCCTCTGCTCTCCCCGCCGCCGTGCCGCCTGGTCCGGGGAGAGGCCAGAAAAGGGGCTGTCCAGGTGGAAGTCAGCCCCATGGATTATTCTAATCATGATTATTCCTCCAGGTCCGCCCGGCGGACCTCCACGCACCGCTTCTTCTCCGTGTCGATGGTAAACAGGCAGGCGTTGAGCTTGCAGTTCCCCTCCGCCTCCTCATACCGCCGGGGCAGTCCTCCCAGGAACAGATTGATGGAGTGCTCCGGCCGTATGCCCAGCACGGACCGCTTGGGGCCTGTCATTCCAAGGTCGGTGACAAAGCCCGTGCCCTTGGGCAGGATCTGGCAGTCGGCGGTGGGCACATGGGTGTGGGTGCCCCAGACGGCCTGGACCCTCCCATCCAGATACCAGGCCATGGCCCCCTTCTCGCTGGTGGCCTCGGCGTGGAAGTCTACCAGGGCCAGGTCGTAGTCCTGCCCCCGGAGGAGGAAATTGGTGGCCTTAAAGGGGCTATCCAGGTTGGGGTTCAGCTCCACCCGGCCCATCAGGTTCAGGACAGCGACGCGCTGGCCCTGGCACTGGTATATCCCCATTCCCCGGCCCGGCACCCGGCCGGCGTAGTTGGCCGGACGGAGGATATGGGGGTCCTTGTCCAAAAATTCGCCGATCTGGATACGGTTCCAGGTGTGGTTGCCCAAGGTGATAACGTCGGCCCCCGCCTCCAGCATCCGCCGGGCCTGGGCGGGGGTGATGCCCACACCAGAGGCGTTCTCCCCATTGACCACGGCAAAGTGGGCCCCGGTGTCCTCCCGCAGCTCCCGCAGCCGGCGGGCCAGGATATCCTGGCCTCCCTCGCCCACCACATCCCCCACGGCCAGTATCTTCAACAGCATAACAAAGCCCCTCCTCCAAGTTGGTACCACTTCTATTCAAATGGATTATACCGTATCCCAGGCCGGTCCGCAACCACCGGAGGCAAAAGAAAGCGCCGCCCATGGAGGTCATGGGCGGCACGGAGGGCCTGATTGCGGGGCGGAGGGGCAGATCAATAGGCCAGCTTCTCCTCCAGCCAGCCCTTCAGCCCGCTGATGGGAACACGGACCTGCGCTCCCACACAAAGCTCGCTTTGTGTGGGGCCCCAAGGCAATTAAAATCCTCGGACGGAATGGATCCGCCCTCCGGAAATTCTCCCTGCGGTCGAATTTTTAAACCGCCGCTTCAGCAGGCGGCATGGAGCAGGTGGCGGCCGTCTGCTTAATAGGCCAGCTTCTCCTCCAGCCAGCCCTTCAGCTCGCTGATGGGAACACGGACCTGCTCCATGGTGTCCCGGTCCCGGATGGTAACGGCGTTGTCCGCCTCATCGGTGTCGCTGCCCACGGTCTGGAAGTCCACGGTGATGCAGTAGGGGGTGCCGATCTCGTCCTGCCGGCGGTAACGCTTGCCGATGGAGCCGGCGTCGTCGTAGTCCACCATGAAATACTTGGACAGCTCGGCCTGGATCTCCCGGCCCTTGTCGGCCAGCTTCTTGGACAGGGGAAGCACGGCGCACTTGAAGGGGGCCAGGGCAGGGTGGAGGCGCAGGACAGTGCGGACATCGTTCTTCTCGGCATCCACCACCTCCTCGTCATAGGCGTCCACCAGGAAGGCCAGTGTCACCCGGTCGGCGCCCAGGGAGGGCTCCACCACATAGGGGATATAGTGCTCGTTCTTCTCCTGGTCGAAGTAGGTCATGTCCTTGCCGGAGGTGTTCTGGTGGGCGGTCAGGTCGAAGTTGGTCCGGCTGGCCACGCCCCACAGCTCGCCCCAGCCGAAGGGGAATACGAACTCAAAGTCAGTGGTGGCGTTGGAGTAGTGGGACAGCTCCTCCGGGTCGTGGTCCCGCAGGCGTAAATTCTCATCCCTCATGCCCAGGTTCAACAGCCACTGATGGCAGAAGTCCTTCCAGTAGGCGAACCATTCCAGCTCGGTGCCGGGGGTGCAGAAGAACTCCAGCTCCATCTGCTCAAATTCACGGGTACGGAAGGTGAAGTTTCCGGGGGTGATCTCGTTGCGGAAGGACTTGCCCACCTGGCACACGCCGAAGGGCAGCTTCCGGCGGGTGGTGCGCTGGACGTTCTGGAAGTTGACAAAGATGCCCTGGGCGGTTTCGGGGCGGAGGTAGACGGTGTTTTTTGCGTCCTCGGTAACACCCTGGAAGGTCTTGAACATCAGGTTAAACTGGCGGATGTCGGTCCAGTTGTGCTTGCCGCAGGAGGGGCAGGGGATGTTGTGCTCCTCCACAAACTCCTTCATCTGGGCCTGGCTCATGGCGTCCACGCTGTGGCCCAGGTCAAAGCTGTTCTCCTGGCACCAATCCTCGATGACCTTGTCGGCGCGGAAGCGTTCCTTACACTCCTTGCAGTCCATCAGGGGGTCGGAGAAGCCGCCCACGTGGCCGGAGGCCACCCACACCTGGGGATTCATCAAAATGGCGGCGTCCAGGCCCACGTTGTAGGGGTTCTCCTGAACGAACTTCTTCCACCATGCCTTTTTCACATTGTTTTTCAGCTCCACACCCAGGGGACCGTAGTCCCAGGTGTTGGCCAGTCCGCCGTAGATCTCGCTGCCGGAGAAAATGAAGCCCCGGCCCTTACACAGGTTGACGATCTTCTCCATGGTCTTTTTGGTGTTTTTCATGGTAACTGCTCCTTTTCATCATACTGTTTGATTGGCTCAGAGCAAAAAAAGCGCCCCGAGCCCTTGGGGCTCAGGGCGAATATGTTACAAATATCCGCGGTTCCACCTGAATTCGTGTCTGGCTGACACGCGCTTCGTTCCCGGTAACGGCGGGGGGACCGGCGGGCCATTTCCTGCCCGCGCTCCAGAGGCGCCTTCCCTTCGCGGCTTTGGAGGATTTTCACCAGCCATCCTCTCTCTGAAGCCCCGCCGCTGGGTACTATTCTCTGTCCTTGCTTTGAAGCGTATTGTATGACAGTTTTTATCCGTTGTCAAGGGAATTTACGGTTTTTTCGCCCCGTCAGCCCCGTTTTTTTCCATCCGCTCCAGATGGGCCTTCAGGAGCAGATTGATATAGCTGGACAAAGAGCGGTCCTCTCTTTCAGCCAGACGCTTTGTCTGCTCCAGTACCGGGTCATCCAATGTAATACTGATTTTTGTTTTAAGCGGCTTCATACTTATCACCATATACGACTATACTATCAAATAGTATTTAATATTGACGAATCCTATCGAATCGCCTATAATCGTACTAAAAGAGGTGATGCATATGTATTCCAATGATTTTGAAGCCGCCTTCTCCTGCTTTTTAGAGCGGAGGGACTATGACGAGGCGGCGAACCAGATGTTCACCCTGGCCCGTCTGGCCTTTGCCGCTGGATGGCAGGCGGCGGGGGGGACCCCGCCTCAGGAGGAGCCCATCTTTACCCTCCTCCGCGGCGGCGCGGAAGATGGACAGCGTGAAGCGGCCTCTCAGCCGGAAATCGGTTGAGAGGCCGCTTATTTCACGCCGGACAAGTCCGGCTCTCTTCATTTGATCTCATAGTCTCGGCCGAACTGGAGCTCACCGAAGTTAATGCGGCTGCCCCGGACTGGGGGCAGATCCTCCTCATCTTCGTCCTCCGCCTCGCCGCCCGACACGGGGCCAAACTCGGCGGTATCCTCCAGATCCTCAGGCTCCTCCTCCGCCTCCTGGCGGGCCTTCAAATTCTCCGCCGTGGCCTCCAGCATGGCCTGGTTCAGCAATCGCTGAACATTGTCGTCTATCTCGGACACCGTTTCCTCCACCGGATCAGGGGCCGGCTGGGGCTGGGCGTCGGGACACATCTCGCCCAGCTGGTCCAAAAATTCCTCCTGCTTGGCGTGGATGGCCCGCAGCTTATCCACAAAGGCGGCGGTGGCGTTCTTGGCCTGCTGAAGCCGGAACTCCTCCGCCTCCACCTCCTTGGTAATGCTCTCCATACGCTGGCGCGCTTCGCCCTCCGCCTCGTGGATCAGGGCGGCACGCTTCTGCTCCGCCTCCCGGACCAGATCATCCGCCCGGCGCTGGGCGATCATAAAGGCCTGCCGCATGGCGTCCTCGGTGGCCCGGTACTCCTCCACCTTGTCGGCCAACACCTTCATCTTGCTTTTCAGCACGGCGTTCTCGCTGTACAGGGCGGAGTAATCCGCCGTCAGAATATCCAAAAATTCGTCCACCTGGGACATATTGTAGCCGTTGAAGGTGGCCTTTTGAAAGGCGCGCTCAGACACTTCCTGGGGCGTAAGCATAGTGTGATCCCTCCTAAAATCTTTCTACTGCCAAAAGGGAAGCGGGCCGACGGGTATGCCGGCCCTTCCAATTTACGGCGCTTGCCGCGCCGCCCCATCCGTGACGGGGCTTGGGCGGCGATCTCAGAAATATAGCCCGTTGTTCTCCAGTTCGTCGATCAGGTCGCCCAGGATATCCACGTTGTAAGGGGTGATGATATAGGTGGAGATGGCCACCTTTTTGATCTTGCCCTCGTTGGCGTAGGCCACGCCGGACAGGAAGTCCAGCAGGCGGCGGGCGATCTCCTTGTTGGTGGACTCCAGGTTCAGCACCACCGTTCGCTTCTCCCGCAGATGGTCGGCGATGGCGGAGGCGTCCTCAAACTTCTCCGGTTTGACCAGCACCACCTGGAGCTGGGTCGCCGCCCGGATGTTGACCACCTTGTTGCTCCGGCGCTCCTCCTCCTGGGAGGAGCCGTACAGGGTGTCCACATTCCGGGAGGACCGCTCCAACCGCTCGGGCCGCTCCCGGCGCTCTGCCCGTGGGGCGGGGGCGTCGAAGTCGTCAAAGCCATCAAAGTCGTCGTCGGGCTCCTCGTCCTCATAGGGGTGGGCCAAACGCTTAAATTCGTCAAAAAGTCCCATCACACGTTCCTCTTTTCTTCAGCGCGTCATTTGTGTATGTCCGTCCGGGGCGTGCCCATGGGAGGCCGGGGCCCAAACAGGGCGGTGCCCACCCGGACAAGAGTAGATCCCTCGGCGATGGCGTCGGCGTAGTCGCCGCTCATCCCCATGGACAGACAGTCTATACTAGCTTGATTATCCGACATTTTCTCCTTTATGTCAACAAAAAGCTGTCGCATGGCCTGAAAATATGGCCGGTTGGAACCAATTTCCAGTGAGACCGGAGGAATAGCCATCAGGCCCCGGAGCCGGACATGGGGAAGCTGGGCCGTCAGCCGGGCCAGCTCCTCCGCCTCCTGGGGGGAGCAGCCCCCCTTGCTCTCCTCGCCGGCGATGTTGACCTCCAGCAAGATGTCCTGGACGATGCCCAACTTCTCCGCCTGGCTGTGGATGGCCCGGAGCAGGCGCTCCGAGTCCACCGAATGGATGAGCTCCACCTTTCCCACCACCTGCTTGACCTTGTTGGTCTGGAGGTGGCCGATAAAGTGGACCCTTGCCCCCTCATAGGCCCCGGCCTCCAGGTGGGCGGTCAGCTCCTGAACCCGGTTTTCCCCGCACACCTGGACCCCGGCGGCAATAGCCGCCCGGATGGTTTCGTCCGTCTGTACCTTGGTGGCGGCGCACAGGGTGATCTCACCCGGCGTCCGGCCGGCGTCAGCCGCCGCCTGGGCGATTTTTGCCCGCACCGCCTGAATATTTTGTGCCAGCTCCATAAAATATGACCTTCTCTCTATCTCAAGGGATCTTCCCCTTTTAATCCTCTCTAGAATTGAAGCAGTTGGCCGTCAAACAGCCCGATGGCCTGGGTGATGACCTCGTCCCCGGCCCGCAGGGCATCGCTGCTGGTGGAAGTAGGCTTGACCACATAGTAGTCGCCGCCCTCCGTCACCACCTGGATGCCCTTAAACTCCGCCCGGCCGGCCACCAGCACATAGACGCCCAGCTTGCTGACCTCCCGCTCCTCGCCGGTCTCCTCATCTTTCTGGGTAGATTTTATCATGCGGACCGCCTCCTTGGGCACCCGCAGGCCGGAGAAGCTCTCAAAAATCAGCTCTGCCGTCTGATGGCGCAGCAGAGTGGTACGGGCCAGATACCGATCCGAGGAAAAGACCACCAGGGTCACCTCTCCCTCTGTGGGACCCACCTGCTCCACCCGCATGTCCACGTCCTGGGAGAAGTCCCCGGTAAACCGAAGGAGGGCCGTTCCCCCCTCCCGCAGCCGCTCCGCCGCCTCGTTGGGCAGGCTGGCGGCAAAGTACCACCGGTCGGAGGTGATAAGCTTGCCCACCGCGCCCTCGTCGGCGCTCTGGCTGTCCATCATGGCGGCCAGGGAGGAGGGGGTGAGCTGGAACACCGTTTCCGGGGTCAGCAAGCTCTCATAGCCGTCCACCAGGCTGGAGAACACGCCGGACCGGTCGGCGGTGATCCGGGTCGTGGCCCCGGAAGACTGCTTGTACAGAGCGGAACGCTGGCTCTTCAGGCTCTGGAGCTGGGCCGTCAAATCGGCGGAGGTGAGGCCGTCGCCGTAGGTATAGCCCCGCTTCAGGACGCCGCTCTTTACCTCCCGCACCTGATCCTCCAGATCGGCGTAGTCCCCCAGGGCCGTAGAGGCCCGCAGAGATACCACGGACTGGAGGATATCCTCATCCAGCCGGGCGGCCGACTCCACGTCGCCGCTCTGGGCGGCGGCATATTGGAGCAGCTCGATCTCCATGGACAGCCTGTCCAGCTCGGCCTGGTCGGCCTGGGCCTGGCTGTCCCGGTAGATGAGAGCCACGGTCTGGCCCACGCCCACCTTCTCTCCCTCGGTCCGGGTCACGTCCAGGATGCCGGCCTGACCGGACAGCGCCTTCTCCTCCCGGACCAGCAGGCCATCGGCCTCCACGCTGTCGTTGACCGTGTAGGAGTAGGCCAGAGTGGTGGTGAAGGGGTCGTTAAAGGTGTCAAAGACGTAGTAGCCAAAGTAGATGGCCAGCGCCCCGGCGATGAGGACCATCACCAGTGTGATGACAGATTGTCCTTGCTTCATGGGTATTCTCTCTTTCTGTACAGCGTGCCTGCCCCGGCGGAACCCCGGAGGCCCCGCAATTCACAGCCCTGGAGCCACTAGACCGCCCTTGGGACAGGCGGTGGTCATTCCAGCTCCCCCGGATCGCACAGGGGCACAGGCCGCTCCGGGACGATGGTGGAAATGGCGTGTTTATAAATGATCTGCTGCTTTTCCCATGGGGGGCAAGCCCCCATGGGGTCCCGTTTTTTTATATCCTCGGGGCAAATGAATTGCCCCTCCGGAAATTGCCGGCTCGGCCGGCAATTTTACGCGCTTCGCGCGGGTCGCTGGCGCTCCCGCGGCAAGCAGCAGATTAGTCTCCCTCCCCGGGCTCGCACAGGGGCACCGGCCGCTCCGGAACGATGGTGGAAATGGCGTGTTTATAAATGATCTGCTGCTTGCCATCGCTGGTCAGCACTACAGTAAAGGCGTCAAATCCGGTGACATAGCCCCGCATCTGAAAGCCGTTCATCAAAAACATGGTGACGGGCCGGCGGTCCCGGCGGACCTGGGTCAGGAAGATCTCTTGAAGGTTGTTGGTTTTCTGCATGATATGTAGCACTCCTTTTTTCTTTAAGGGGGAAATCAGATTTGTTTTCCACCCTTGAGTGCTTCCACTATATACCAAAATCTTCCAGATATCCTGTCGAAACCTGGAGGGCCTGGGCAAAATTTGGCTCAGAGTCCCAGGTGATCCATTTGGCCGCCCCGTTCCGGCGGAACCAGGTGAGCTGCCGCTTGGCGTACTGACGGGAGCGCAGCTGGATCTCCCTCGCGGCCCGGTCCACATCCCCGTCTCCCCGCAGGGCGGCGGCCATCTCCTTATAGCCGATGGCCTGCATGGCAGTGCACTTCTCCGGCACGCCGCTGTCCAGCAGGGAGCGGACCTCCTGTGCCAGCCCCCGTTCCATCATTTCGTCCACCCGGCGGTCGATGCGGGCCCACATATCCTCCCGGCGCTGAAAGGCCAGGGTGATGGTCAGGGCGTCATAGCGGGGGGGCAGGGCGAGGGTCTCCCTGTTGTGCTGGGTGATGGTCTTTCCCGTGGACAGATAGACCTCCAGGGCACGGACGATCCGCTTCTCATCGTTGGGGTGGAGGCGGGCGGCGGTATCCGGGTCCGCCCTGGCCAGCTCGTCCAGCAGGGCCTGGCCCCCCTCCCGCCGGACCCGCTCCTCCAGTTGGGCACGGAGGGCGCTGTCCGGGTCAAAGTGGGCGAAGGTCCGCCCGGAAAGCAGGGAGTCGATATACAGTCCGGTCCCTCCGGCCACGATGGGCAGACCGCCCCGGGCGAGGATGTCGTCCACACAGCGGGCGGCCATGTCCACATACCGGGCCACAGAGAAGTTTTCCTCCGGCTCGGCCACATCCAGCATATGGTGGGGCACACCCTCCATCTCCTCATGGGTGGGCTTGGCGGTGCCGATGTCCATGCGGCGGTAGATCTGCATGGAGTCGGCGGACACCACCTCGCCGCCCCGGGCCTTGGCCAGCGCCACCGCCAGCTTTGTCTTGCCGGAGGCGGTGGGGCCGCTGATGACTAAGATTTTTGGGGGCATAAGAGCCACCTCCGCTGTCAGTTACGTTGTCTTGGGCATAGGCCACATGGTCACCCCGTCCCGTGCCGCCCGGAGGAGCCCTAAAAACCCGTCCATTTGAGTATTAAAGCACCTGCTGCCCGCCTGTAAAAGGGCTTCCTTGTCCTCCGGGTCCATATAGAGGGTATCAGCGGCCATAGCCTCATTGATCCAGGGGGAGGCACCCCCTATTGTGCCGAACACATCGCCGGCATTGACTTCTATCCTATGCCAGCCCCCGCCCTGGGGGGCCTCTCCCACCTGGATGGAATCTTTTTCCCGCATAGCCAAAGCGTTGCGGAGGGCCAGATCTCCCAGCACCAGCTTGGTAAAGGCGGGGCTGTTGGTGGTGATGATCCGGCCACGGGTGGCCTCAGGATATCCAAACTCCATATCTCCGCCCACGAGACCCATCACGTTCTGAACCCCCGCCCCCACCACGCTCTTGGCCCGGATGTGTAACGTATACTCCCCATCCAGCCACACCATGGTCCGGGCCCTCAGCACGTCTCTGCTGCTCCCTCCGGTGAATTCCGTGTCAAACCAGACCAGAAGGGGGGTCTTTTCCCCCTCCGCCAGTACCAGATATCCGTCCCAGCAGGAGTCTCCGTTGCCGAAGAAATAGCCGCCCCGCTCCTGCTGGTAGCGCGCCAGATACCGATTCCATTCGATCGCCATGGATCTTCACCTCCAACCACCGGGGGCGGTCTGCCGCCCCTCGCTTTTCGACGCTCCGTTTCCTTATGGAAAGGGGGCTTCCACGCCGGGAGCCCTTTTTTGATTTCTCCTCGGGGGAAAATAGATTCCCCCCTGCGGCGGCTGCGCCTGTAAAATATTGCCCTATCAGGCTCTTTTGAACTGTTTTTCCAATTCCTTTTTCGTCAGCTCGATGGCTACCGGCCGACCGTGAGGGCAATATTTTACGCTGCCCTCCATGACCGCCTGGGCTACCCGCTCCAGCTCCTGAGGACTGGTCTTCCAGCCCCCCTTGATGGCCGCCTTGCAGGCCATGGTGTGGAGCAGCTCATCCCGGGCGGCGGCGGGGTCCGCCCCGCCCGTAGTCAGCAGCTTTTGGGCGATCTCCTCCAGGGTGGCGGGGATATCCTCCACCGCCACGTCAAAGGGGGCCTGACGGACCGCCAGGTCCTGCCCCAGCTGGTCCACCTCAAAGCCGAACTCCTCCAGCAGCGCCCCGTGGGCCAGCAGGACCTCCCGCTCCTGGGCGGACAGGCGGCAGATGGCGGGGGCCAGCAGGCTTTGGGCCATGGGGTCATAGCCCGACGCCTTCATCCGGTCAAAGTTCATCCGCTCATGGGCGGCGTGCTTGTCGATCAAATACACCGTGTCCCCCCGCTCCACGATGATATAGGTGTTGAGCACCTCCCCAGCCAAGCGCCAGCCCTCCTCCTGGGGGATAAGGGGGGTGTCCCCGGCGGAGGCGTCCCGCTCTTGACCAGGCCGCTCCTCCGCCACCGTCACTTGCGGCGGAGCCTCCTGATTCCTACGGGGCAGCTCCCCCTGCCCGGTGGAATCGCCCTTTGGCGGAATGGGGCTCCCTGTGGCACGGCCGGGCGCCTCCTCCCGCCTCGCCGGGGCGGCCGGGGTCAGGACGGCGGCCAGAGGGCTGGGGCTGAAGCGCCCAACGGGCTTCCTCTCTCTGGCGGGGGCGGCCGGCCGACCCTGGTAGCTGGTGTCATGGACCTGGACCACGCCGGACGGGACGCTCTCCCGGCGGGAGGGATGGGGTGGGGCGGGGGGCCTTTCCCCCTGCCGTCCCTCCGCCGCCCAGGACGGACCTCCGAGCCGGGTCTGGTTCGGCGTAACCGTGTCCTGGGGCCTCACCCCGGCCAGGACGGTGTTTTTCAGCTCCACCTGGGGGTGGGAGTGGTCGCTCTCCAGGGCGGAGAGGACCGCGTGGTATATGGCGGAAAATACCTGGCGCTCCTGGCCGAACTTCACCTCGGTCTTGGCGGGGTGGACGTTCACATCCACAGCGGACAGCTTTAACACCAGATGGAGGACACAGCCTGGAAATTTGCCCACCATCTTCTGGTTTTGATAGGCCTGCTCCAGGGCGGCGGCCATTAGCGGGCTTTTCACCTGGCGGCCGTTGACGAAAAAGAACTGCCAGCTCCGGCTGCCCCGACAGCAGGCGGGCATGGACACGAAGCCGGTCACAGTCATATCCTCGCCGCTTGCCTTCACCGGGCGGAAGCCCAGTGCCAGCTCCCGGCCCAGGACAGAATAGACGGCGGACTGGAGCTGTCCGTCACCGGGGGTGAGCAGCTCCTGCTTGCCGTCCCGGATAAATTTCACACTCACCTCCGGGTGGGACAGGGCCGCCCGCTGGACCACGGCAAAGACGGCCGCCCCCTCGGCGGCGTCCTTTTTCATGAATTTCAGCCGGGCGGGGGTGTTGTAGAACAGGTCCCGCACCACCATGGTGGTGCCCAGGGGGCAGCCCGCCTCCTCCACCTGTCCCGGTACTCCGCCCTCCAGGGCCAGGGAGGCCCCCAGAGGGGCGTCCGCTGTCCGGGTCATCACCTCCACACGGGACACGGCGGAGATGGCGGCCAGAGCCTCCCCCCGGAAACCCAGGGTGCCAATGGCCTCCAGGTCATACTCAGTGCGCAGCTTGCTGGTGGCGTGGCGGAGGAAGGCGGTTTTCAGCTCCCCGGCGGGGATGCCCTTCCCGTCGTCCGTCACCCGGAGGAAGGTCATTCCTCCGTGGGAGATCTCCACCGTGATGGCGGAGGCCCCAGCGTCGATGGCGTTCTCCATCAGCTCCTTGGCCACGCTGGCGGGCCGCTCTACGACTTCACCGGCGGCGATCAGGTCGGCAACATGGGGGTCTAACACTTGGATATTTGGCATGATATACCTCTTTTTCTGTTCTAAGCTGTGGGGCGTTCAGGCCGCTGTGCCTACAACACTGTGGCAACGCTGTCCGGATCCACCGCCGCCCGGCGCGGCTTTTTTGCGTCCAGATAAACAGTGACCGGTCCGGATCTGACCGGCTCCCGCCATATCAGGGGGCTTTGAACGGTGTACTCCCTTCCCTCCCATGTGTATCGGCACGAAACACTCCAGGGGGAATTCTTTCCCGGAAAATTGATCCAGTCATTTTCATTCCAGGTGATAAAAATGTGGCGCCGGATCTCCAGGATCTCTCCCGGAACAGGCTGTCCCTCCGTCAACAGGCGGATGCGGGCGGCTTTTTTACTCCGTGCCCACAGGTCGCACGCCCCTCCAACAGCCAGAATGACCAGTCCCATAGGGAGAAATCCCCGCGCCTCACCCGCTTTCATGGGCAGGTCTAATACATACCCCAGCAGGCCCAGCACAGAAAACAAAGTACCCAGAGCCATAAGTATTAAGGCCGCTATTTGGGATATGGAATCCGGGCTGTTTTTTCCGGCGTTTTTGCGGGACATGGTCAGCCCTCCTCCTGAAACAGCAGCTCTATCATCCGCTCCGGGGCCTCCAGAAACCGCCGTGTCAGCTGATAGTGCTCTGTATCTCGATAGTTCACCTGGGAGATCCCTGTTTCTGACAACTGATAGATACAGGCGCCGGGGTACGCCATCAGGATCGGGGAATGGGTGGCGATGAGAAACTGGGAGTCCCGTCCCACCAGATGGCGGATGTGGACCAGCAGAGTCATCAGCCGGGCAGGGGAGAGGGCGGCCTCCGGCTCGTCCAGTAGGTATAGGCCCTGGCCGCCAAAGCGGTGCTCCACCAGGGAGAGGAAGCTCTCCCCGTGGGACTGCCGGTGGAGGGACACCCCGCCGTAGCTGTCAATGACCCGTCCGCCCGGCCCCGGCTCCTCGTCCATCTCATCGATGTTGGTAGCCACGTTATAGAAGCTCTCCGCCCGAAGAAAAAAGCCGTCCCGTGGGTAGCTCCTTCGCCCCACCGTCAGATAGCGGTGCAGGGGAGAGTGGGTGTCACGGGTGGAAAAGCTGAAATTTCGGGTGCCTCCCTCGGCGTTGAAGCCACAGGCCACCGCAATGGCCTCCAACAGAGTGGATTTGCCCGTGCCGTTCTCCCCCACCAAAAAGGTGACGGGAGCGGGGAAGGTCAGGGGGTGGTCCCGGCCCCCCAGGGCCCGGACGGCCGGGAGGGCGGCAAGATAGCTGTCCGCCGGGACAGGCTGCTTTAAGTAGATACGGTCGATATAGCGGCGGTCCATGGCGCTCCCCTCACTGGGCCAGATCCTGCTTCAGCTCGGCCAACAGATTCAGCGCCTCGATGGGGGAGAGGACGTTCACATCGGTCATCCGCAGCTTCTTCAGCACGGTCTGGCCCCCCAGGTCGCCCAGGGAGATCTGCTCCTCAACCGATAGCTGTGTCCCGGCAGCGGGCTGGGGTACTCCTGCCTCCAATTCCTCCAGAATCTCCCTGGCCCGGCGCACCACCCGGTCGGGCACCCCGGCCAGCTTGGCCACCTCCACGCCGTAGCTCTGATCGGCCCCGCCCCGGACGATCTTCCGCAGAAAGATGACGTCAGAGCCCTTTTTCTTGGCGGCGATGTTGTAGTTCTTCACCCCTGGGATCTGGCCCTCCAGAGCGGTAAGCTCATGGTAGTGGGTGGCGAACAGGGTCTTGGCCCCCAGCCGCCTGGGGTCGGCGCAGTGCTCCAGCACCGCCCGGGCGATGGCCATGCCGTCATAGGTGGAGGTGCCCCGGCCGATCTCGTCCAGGATCAGCAGGGATCGCCGGGTGGCGTTTTTCAGCAGGGCGGCCACTTCGGTCATCTCTACCATAAAGGTGGACTGGCCGGCGGACAGGTCGTCGCTGGCTCCGATGCGGGTAAACACCCGGTCCACCACCCCGATATGGGCCGACTTGGCTGGGACGAAGGAGCCCATCTGGGCCATGAGGACAATGAGGGCCACCTGGCGCATATAGGTGGACTTGCCCGCCATGTTCGGGCCGGTAATGATGGCGCACATATCCTGGCCGCAGTCCATGTGGGTATCGTTGGGGACAAAGAGGGCATTTTTCAACACCTTTTCCACAACGGGGTGGCGGCCCTCCACAATGGTCAGAGAGTTGGAGGCGTCCACCTGAGGCATACAGTAGCCGTTGGCGGCGGCCACGGCGGCAAAGGAGTTGAGCACGTCCACCTGGGCCACGGCGGCGGCGGACTTCTGCACCCGGTGGACCTGGGCGCACACGGTCTGCTTTAATTGGCAGAAGATCTGGTACTCCAGGGCGGTCACCTTATCCTGAGCGGACAGGATGGCGTGCTCCAGCTCCTTCAGCTCCTGGGAGATGTACCGCTCGGCGTTCACCGTAGTCTGCTTCCGGGCCCACTCAGGGGGCACCAGGTCGATCTGGGACTTGGCCACCTCGATGTAATAGCCAAAGACCTTGTTGCTCTTGATCTTCATGTTCTTGATGCCCGTCTGCTCCTTGGTCCGGGCCTCCAGCTGGGCCAGCAGCTCGGCGGAGTGCTCCAGCAGGTTGCGCTGCTCGTCCACCTCCGGATCATAGCCATCCCGGATAAAGCCGCCCTCCCGGACGGAGAAGGGGGGCTCGTCCACCAGGGCCCGGTCCAGCAGGTCCCGGACCTCGGGCAGGTCGTCCAGCTCCTCCCGGAGGGACTGGAGCAGGGCGGAGGGACAGTGGCCCAGCAGTTCCCGAATACGGGGCAGTCGGGCCAGGCCGCCCGACAGGGCCACCAGGTCCCTCCCGCCGGCGGAGCCATAGACCACCCGGCCGATGAGCCGCTCCAGGTCGGTGACTTCCCGCAGGGTGAGGGCCAGCTCCTCCCGGGTGATGATGTCCTCCACCAGGTCGGACACGGCCTGCTGCCGCCGGCCGATCTGGACTGGGGAGAGGAGGGGCCGCTCCATCCAGCCCCGGAGCAGGCGGCCGCCCATAGCGGTCTTTGTCTTGTCCAGCACCCACAGCAGGGAGCCCTTCTTGTCCTTGGACCGGAGGGTGGAGGTGAGCTCCAGGGTCTGCCGGGCGGTCAGGTCCAGCTCCATGAACTGCTCGGCGGTGTAGTAGGTAAAGTTGGCGATGTGGGACAGGTCTGTCTTCTGGGTCTCGTAGAGATAGGTCAGCAGGCCGCCGGCGGCCTGGACCGCCCCCTCGTCCCCCCGAGGCAGGGTGTCCAGCCCGGCCTTAAACTGCTTTTCCACCAGGGGACGGGCGGCGTCCAGGCGGAACCTGGCCTCCCCACCGTTCTCACAGGGGCAGTCCAGCCGCTCCCGCAGGAAGGGGACCAGGCCGTCAAGCTGAAACGCCCCGTCGGACAGCACCGCCTCGGCGGGGTGAAATCTACCCAGCTCGTTCTCCAGGTGGTCCAGGGCCTCCGCTCCGGCGGGGAAAGAGGTGGCGTACACCTCGCCGGTGGAGATGTCGCACAGGCACAGGCCAAAGGCGGCCGAGTCGGCGTAGACGGCGCAGATGTAGTTGTTTTTCCCCTCCTCCAGCATGGAGGAGGCGATGACGGTGCCCGGAGTGATAACCCGGATGATCTCTCGGTCTACCAGGCCCTTGGCCAGAGCCGGGTCCTCGGTCTGCTCGCAGATGGCCACCTTGTAGCCCTTGGCGATGAGCCGGGCGATATAGCTGTCACAGGAGTGATAGGGGACCCCGCACATGGGGGTGCGCTCCTCCGGGGGCTTGTTCCGGTCCCGGGTGGTCAGCGTCAGGTCCAGCTCCTTGGACACCAGCTTGGCGTCCTCGTTGAACATCTCGTAGAAGTCGCCCAGCCGGAAAAACAGGATGGAGTCCGGGTTCTGGGCCTTGATATCCAGGTATTGCTGCATCATGGGGGTGGTTTCTGCCGGCATAGGGGGCACCTACTTTCTTCTCTCTCTACTCAATCAGCTCCCCAAACAGGGACCACTTGTTGGCGTCGGTGATCTTCACATCCCGGAACTGGCCCAGGGCGGATCTGCCGCCCACCACTCGGACCAGGCGGTTTCCGGGGGTGCGGGCGGTAAGGTCGTACCGCTCGTCGTCGGACAGTCCGTCCAGCAGACAGCGCACGGTCCTGCCGACATAGGCCCGGTGCTTCTCCTCGGAGATGGCGTCCTGAAGGGCGGTCAGCCGGTTGAAGTTGACCAGCTTCTCCTCCCGGGGCATGGGATCGTCCATGTTGGCCGCCGGGGTCCCCACCCGGGGGGAAAAAATGAAGGTGAACAGGGCGTCAAAGCGGACCTCCTCCAGCACCTTCAAGGTGTCCTCAAACTCCTCGGTGGTCTCCCCAGGGAAGCCCACGATGATGTCGGAGGTCAGTACGATATCGGGAATCAGGGACTTTAGGTCCCGAATCTTTTCTAAATACTGCTCTCTGGTATGCCTCCGGTTCATCACCTTCAGCACCCGGTCATTTCCCGCCTGGAAGGGCAGGTGGAGGACGGGGGCCACCTTCTCACACCGAGCCATGGTTTCAAACAGCTTGTGGGTGGCGTCCTTGGGGTGAGAGGTCATGAAGCGGATGAGAAACTCCCCAGGGATAGCGTTGACCCGCTCCAGCAGGTCGGCGAAATCCATCGGTTCCTCCAAATCCTTGCCGTAGGAGTTCACATTCTGACCCAGCAGGGTGATGTCCTTATAGCCCTCCCGCGCCAGCTCCTCCACCTCCCGTAGGATATCCTCCGGCCTCCGGGACCGCTCCCGCCCCCTGACATATGGCACAATACAGTAGGAGCAGAAGTTGTTGCACCCGTACATGATGGACACCCATGCCTTCACCTTATCCTGGCGGACTACCGGAATGCCCTCAGCGATGGAACCCGCCTCGTCGGCGTTGGAGAAGATGCGGCCCCGCTGGGTCAGCAGGGTGTATATCATCTCTGGAAACTTCCACAGTGCGTGGGGGCCAAAGACCAGGTCCACATGGCGGTAGGACTGGCGTATCTTTTCAGCCACATGAGGCTCCTGCATCATACAGCCGCACAGGCAGATCAGCTGCTCCGGGTGGCGGCGCTTCACATGGACCAGCGCGCCCACGTTGCCCAGCACCCGCTGCTCGGCGTGTTCCCGGATGGCGCAGGTGTTGATGACGATGATCCGGGCCCGCTCCTCGTCGTCCGTAAAGCCGAAGCCCATCTTTTTCAGATAGCCCCGAATGCGCTCGCTGTCCGCCTCGTTCTGCTGGCAGCCATAGGTGTCCACAAAGGCCAGAGGCCGCTCCGGCCACTGGGCGGTGACGGCGGCGACCTGTTCGCAGTACCAAAGCTGGCGCTCTACGTCGCCCTGGGGGATGATCGTAGTGGTCTTTTCCATGTTGTTCCTCCCGATACAGGGGTATTTGCCGCCCTGTTTCGGGCGCACATACTGAATCATTATATTATAGCATTTATTGAGCGGAAACACAAGAAGGAGGGGGCGCCGATCTGGCGCCCCCTCTCAGGCCTTTCGACAAAGTCAACAGGCCCTCTCCAAAACGCAAACATTTCTTTCGAAGACCTGCAGCCTGCTGCGTCGCACTCGCTGTGCTCGCACACTTGCAGGCTGAGAAGTGTTTTTTCCAGGCGCATATCCTCGGAAAAACAAATTTCATTCTGTCGTCTGCGGACGATGGAACTCCGCGAGGCTCTTACACAAAATTTGGGGTATTTCTACTTTTTCGACGAGCTGCCTGCTTTTTTATATCGGTCTATTCCGGCAGCATCGCGCTGCTTAGGATATAGAACTCCTCTTGGCAGGGCAGTTCCTTTTTCTCCAGGGGCTCCAGGGTGTCGTCATAGGCCAGGGCCTCCTCCTCGCTAAACTCAAAGACGGGACTCTGGCGGTACACCCACTTCCTGCCGTCCAGGGAGCCGGGGACCAGCTCCTTTACCAGCATGGCCGCCGGGAAGGAGCCGTTCTCCAGGCAGACGTTGTACCTCTTGCAGCTCTTAAAGCCCCGGCTCACATAGTTGCCCGGTGCGCCGAAGATTACAATGGTGTCGTAGCCCATCTCCACCGCCTTTTGGAAGGATGCCTCCATCAGCCTCTTTCCGTACCCCATGCGCTGATACTCCGGCAAAACGCATACCGGACCAAAGGTGAGGATCTCCCGCTCCTTCCCACGCTCGTCCACCAAGTGGGCTCTGGTGTACATGATCGCTCCGATGACCTGTCCCTCCAGCTCCAGCACTAGGTCCAGCTCCTGAATAAAGTCCGGGTGGGAGCGCATGATGTGGACTAGGTAGTGCTCCGCGGCTCCGGGAATATACAAGTTATAAAAGGCCCGCCTGACGATCTCCTCTACCCTGGGCCGGTCGTCCTCTGTTTCCCTCCGGATAATAATGTCTTTTCTCATAGATGTTCCTCCGATCCTGCGGGCCGCTGTCTGGCCGTGCCCGTATTGTTTAGTTTACCACGCTTTCTTCCCCCGTACAACAGAGGTCCGCTTCCTTTTTCTCCATAGGGATGTCCCGGTGAGATCCATTATCCCTTTTTCCTTTTGAATGCATGGAGTCTAACTCCATCGATTTTACCAAGCATTGATACAAACAAAACAATGTGATAAATTAAACCAAAAGGACAGATTGGAATATTTTAAGGGGGCATCTCCAATGAGTGTATGTACATTTATCGCTTCAGACTATCCTTTGACTGAAATAGAACCTTCACAGGATTACCCATTGGATATACATATTGATGATGGCACAGTACATGATGGCGGCGCGGATGATAACTATTGCCTGTACACCTTTACAGATGTTGAGGACTATACCGAAAAGAGAAACGCTGTCTATCTGGAATGGAATTATACCGATGGCAGAGCCAAGCAAATAATTGCATATATAAAAAACGCGCTGCAAAATACTGATTCTATAGAGCTCTGGCATGTGTGGCTGATGGACTGCTATGAATTTGAGGACAGCCCTGTAGTTCACAGAAGAACAATATCCATTTCTGATCTTACCACAAAACATATCAAGGACATTGATAGTGCAGATATTTGGAATACCCCGGATAAAATGCATCCAAATAGGCCTTCCTTTTATTGCATGGAAATAAAGCGATAATAACAAGGAAATTCCGGCTTATGTATCAGTTATCAACTGAGAATATGCCTCTCTTCGTCATTTCGACGAACGAATTGTTAGGTAAGCCTAAATCGGTCCAAAGGGGAAAGGGGAGGCGCCATCTATCCGTTGCCTTTTATTTCAAATAGTGGTAAAATGAAGCGTTAATATGGGTAAGATATATCCTGGAGAGATAGAGGGGAGCCATCCATATGCGTAAATTAGTCATCGAAAAGTCGGCGGTCAAAAACAACCTGGCGGTGATCAAGGAGCGGGCCGCCGGGGCGGTGATCTATGGCGTGCTGTCTGGGGACGGAGGGGGCGCCGGCATCGCGGCCCTGGCCCAGCTTCTCCGGGACGAGGGTATCGGCCACTTTGCGGTGTCTGAAGTGTCCGAGGCCCAGGCGCTGCGCGAGGCCGGCTTTGTGGACGAGGAAATCCTGATGCTCCGTTCCACCACTGACCGGGAGGAGCTGGAGCGGCTGGTGGACCTAAACGCGGTGTGCACCATCTCTTCGGTGGACACCGGGATGGCTCTGAACGCGCTGGCGGAGAACCGCTCCACCGTGGTGGAGGCCCACATTCAGGTGGACACCGGGATGGGCTTTGGAGGCTTTCTGGTGGGGGAGCCGGAGAAGATCCTGCTGGCCTATCGCTCTCTCCCCAATGTGGCTCTATCTGGCATCTATACTCAGCTCCACGCCGCCCAGCCCAACGACCCGGAGGCCAAGCAGCAGCTGGAGCAGTTCCACCAGGTGCTGGACACGATCCATGCCGCCGGCTTTGAGACCGGAGTGGTCCATGCCGCCGGCTCCTTCTCTCTGCTCCACGACGACAGCGCCCGGCTGGACGGCGTGCGGGCCGGCTCCGCTATTTTGGGGCGGTGCCGACGGACCCGGGACGACGGATTGCGAACCGTTGGCTATGGGGAAGCCCCTCTGGCCGAGGTCCGCTGGCTGCCCAGGGGCCACACCATCGGGGCGGACAAGCCCCTTGTGCTGAAAAAGCCTACCCGAGTGGCCGTCCTACCCGTGGGCTATCAGAACGGCTTTGGCGTGGAGCGCCCCCGGCAGTCCGGCCTGACCGCCCTGCTGGCCCAGTGGCGCCGGAGCCGGAGACGCACCGTCCGCGTCGGAGAGCAGCGCGCCCGGGTGCTGGGCCCCGTGGGCGCCAGCGAGACTATTCTGGATGTAACCAACATGAAATGCGCCTATGGGGATTTAGCGGTCTTTGAGATGGACCCTCTGTTTGCCAGGGGCTTTGTCATTGAGTACCGCTGACCTGCCTTTTGGCACGCCCCCTCTTTACCCTTTACTCTTGAGAAAAAGGAGTCCTATCAAGTGTCCGATCCTTTACAATTTCAGCCCCTCCTCTTTGGCGGGGACATCAACGTGTACTCCGTGGCCAGGGCCTTTCATGAGGCCTATGGGGTAAGGAGCGTGGCCTATGGCAAATATCCCTCCTTCCCCTGCCACGGCTCCGCCATCCTCGACTACCGGGTGTGCCCCGACAACGAGAGCGAGGCGGCCTTCCGCCGGAACACAGAGGCGGTAGCCAGGGAGTTTCCGGACAAAAAAGTCCTCCTGCTGGGCTGCGGGGACAGCTATGTCCAGCTGGCCGCCCACTGTAAGGACAGCCTGCCGGCCAACGTCATCGCCCCCTACATTGACGGAGACCTGCTGGACACCCTCATCAACAAGGAAAAGTTTTACGCCCTGTGCGACCAGCATGGCATCGATCACCCGGCCACCTTTATCTACGACAAGTCCATGGGCCACGACTTTCAGCTCCCCTGGGGTCCGCCCTACATTGCCAAGCCCGCTGACAGCGTGGCCTACTGGGCCTGTGGGGACCACTCCTTGGCCAAGGTCTACATCTGTCAGAGCTGGGAGGAGCTGCTGGCCGCTCTGGACCATGTATACGCCGCCGGCTACCAGGACCACATGGTCCTTCAGGAGTTCATCCCCGGAGATGACAGCTATATGCGGGTGCTGACCAGCTACTCCGACCGGAACGGCCGGGTGACCACCATGTGCCTGGGCCATGTGCTGCTGGAGGAACACTCCCCCCACGGCATCGGAAACCACGCCGTCATCCTGACTGAGTGCGACGAGGCCCTAGAGCTGAAAATCAAAACTCTCCTGGAGGCCCTTCACTTCACCGGCTTCTCCAACTTTGACATCAAGTACGACAGCCGGGACGGGAAGTACAAGGCCTTTGAGATCAACTGCCGCCAGGGGCGGAGCAACTACTACGTCACCGGGGCGGGCCACAACATCGCCAAGATGGTCGTCCAGGACCGTGTGGAGGGGAAGGACCTGCCCTTTGAGATGACCCGCAACCGCTCCCTGTGGCGCATGGTTCCCCGGAAGGTGGCCTTCAAATTCACCCCAAAGCAGTACCACCAGGAGATGCGGGCCCTCATTAAAGCCGGGGCGGACAGCCACTCCCTGGTTTACGACAAGGATGGCTCTCTCAAGCGGCGGCTCCGGGTGATGAAAAACCACCTGGGGAATATCAAGCGGTTCGACCAGTATAACAAGATACCCGCGGAGGATTGACCGGCACAGGACCTGCGGCTCCTCTTTTTTGCTGTTCTTCTTCCCACCATGGTGATTTTATGGAATATCGTTTAGGCGTTCTGGGGGGAATGGGCCCCCAGGCAACCAATACCTTTTATCAATTTGTCATCGACCGGACGGAGGCCTCCTGTGACCAGGAGCACGTCAACGCCCTGATCCTCTCGGACAGCCAGATGCCCGACCGCACCGAGGCTATTTTAGGCAGCGAGGGGGAACGGGAGGCTGTTTTTCAACGGCTGTTGGCCGACGCGCGCCTGCTGGAGGGAGCGGGCTGTACCGTCATCGCCGTCCCCTGCAACACCTCGCACTTCTTTTTGGACAGGGTGCAGGAGCAGGTAGGGGTGCCCATCCTCCACATGATACGGGAAACCGCCCGTCTGCTGGCCTCCCAGGGGTTAAAGCGCCCTGGCATCCTCGCTACGGATGGTACAATTCAGTCCGGATTATACCAAAAGGAATTTGAGGCTGTGGGGATTCAGGCGACAGTACCCACGCCGCCGGCCCAGAAGCTGGTCATGTCCCTGATCTACGACGATGTGAAGTCCGGTCGGGACGGGGACCCCCAGAAGTTCGCCGCCATCCACCGGGACCTGGAGGAACAGGGCTGCGACTGCGGCGTGCTGGCCTGCACCGAGCTGTCCGTCTTTGCCGACAGGCACCACCTGCCTCCCTTCTACACAGACGCCATGGCCGTCCTGGCCGAGCGGTCGGTCCAGGCCTGCCGCAAGCCCCTGCGGCACATCTTCATCAAATAGCGTGAAGCATAGAGATTTTGTGTCCGGCCCTGCCGGACGCCTTAAAATCGGTTTGCCTGGGACAAACACAATATCTTCCCTCTCAACCCTGAAATCGAGGTGTTCATCATGGCGCACATTCTGAAGGACTACATCGCCCTGCTGGATCGCTCCGGCCTCTTAGCCGCCCCCATTCCCAGGGAAATAGACCAGACCGCCCCGGTGGCTCTGGTGTCTTACGACTCCCGAGAGGTGGTCCCCGGTACCCTGTTTCTTTGCAAGGGAGCCCACTTTAAGCCGGAATTTCTGGAAATGGCCCAGGAGAGAGGGGCGCTGGCCTATGTGAGCCAAGTCCCCTATCCCCAGTGTGACCTGCCCTGCCTTCAAGTCCATGATATGCGCTCGGCCATCGCTCCCCTGGCCGACCTGTTCTACGGTCACCCCTCCGGAAAGCTGAAGGTCATCGGCCTGACGGGCACCAAGGGGAAGTCCTCTACCGCCTACTATTTGAAATATATCCTGGATGAGTATATGGCCGAGCGGGAGAAGCCGGAGAGCGGCATCATCTCCTCCATTGACACCTATGACGGGGTGGAGCGGTTCGAGTCCCACCTCACCACACCCGAACCGCTGGAGCTCCAACGCCACTTTGCCCACGGGGTGGAAGCGGGGATGGAGTATCTCACCATGGAGGTATCCAGCCAGGCCCTGAAATACCACCGGACTCTGTGTACCGAGTTCGCCGCCGCCTGCTTTCTCAACATCGGCCTTGACCACATCTCACCCATTGAGCACCCGGACTTTGAGGACTACTTCTCCTCCAAGCTGAAAATTTTTTCCCAAGGGGCTGTCAACTGCGTCAACCTGGACTGCGACTACGCCGACCGGGTGCTAGAGGCGGCCCGGGCGGCAGGCAGGCCCTTGTTCACCTTTTCTCAGAAGGATCAGGAGGCGGATGTCTACGCCTCCCAGGTCCGCAAGCGGGGGAACGACATTCTGTTCCGGGTCCGCACCAGGCGCTATCTGCGGGAATTTCGGCTGACCATGCCCGGCCTGTTCAACGTGGAGAACGCGCTGGCCGCCATCGCCGTGTGCGAGGCGCTGAACATCCCGGAGCGGTGTGTCTATGTGGGGCTGATGAAGGCCCGGGTCCCCGGCCGGATGGAGATTTACTCTAATGCTGATGAAACGGTCACCGCCATCGTAGACTATGCCCACAACCGAATGAGCTTCGAAACGCTGTTCCGCTCTGTCCAGGCGGAATATCCCGGCCGGCGGATCGTCACTGTCTTTGGCTGTCCGGGGAAAAAGGCCCTGGACCGGCGGAAGGACCTGGGGGAGATTTCGGGCAAATACTCCGATCTGGTGGTCCTCACCGAGGAGGACAGCGGAGAGGAGGACACCCTGGACATCTGCCGGGAGATCGCCTCCTATGTGGCCGGACAGAACTGCGAGTGGTCCATTGAGCCCAACCGGGGGGAGGCTATCCGCCAGGCTGTCCTGGGCTGTCATGTCCCCTCCGTCCTGCTCATCACTGGAAAGGGGGCGGAGACCCGCCAGAAGCGGGGGAATGAGTATGTGGACACCCCCTCTGACGTGGATTATGTCCAGGCTTTCCTGCGGGAGTACGATGTCCAGCATGGTCTGGACGGCATGGAAAAGGTACGCAATCTGCTGTCCATCCTGCCCATTCTGAATCGGCATGAGGGGAAGACCGTAGTGGTCAAGTACGGTGGCTCCGCCATTGGGGCGGAGGCCGCCCTGGACACCACCCTCCAAGATGTGGCCGCCCTTCGGATGGTGGGTATGCGGGTGGTGCTGGTCCACGGGGGCGGAAAGCACATTACTGCCCTGCTGGACAAGCTGCAGGTGCCCACCCGCTTTGAGAACGGCTACCGGGTCACTGACGAGGCCGCCCTGGAGGCGGCGGAGATGGCCCTGTCCGCCCAGGTGAACAAGGCCATCGTCCGGGACCTGGCCCGGTTAGAGGTCTCCGGTGTGGGCATTTCGGGCAAGGACGGCGGGCTCATCACCGCCGTGGTCAAGGACCCGGCTCTGGGGCGGGTGGGAAGCATCACCCGTGTAGACCCCAGAGTGCTGACCACCCTGCTGGATGGGGATTTTGTGCCCGTGGTCTCTCCCATCGCCCTGGGAGAAGACGGCGACGGCCTGAACTGCAACGCTGACGACGCCGCCCGGGCGGTGGCCGAGGCTCTGGGGGCGGAGAGCCTGGTTTTTCTCACCGACGTGGGGGGCATCCTGATCGACAGCCACAACAGCAAGACCGCCGTGGACCACATGGACGTCAAGCGGGCGGAGGAGCTCATCGACACGGGCCTCATCGCCGGGGGCATGGTGCCCAAGGTGCGGGGCTGCGTCCACGCCATTCGGGCCGGAGTGGGCCAGGTGTCCATTTTGGACGGCCGGGTGGAGCACTCCCTGCTGCTCCATATGCTGGGCCAGCGGGCCTCTGGAACGACGATCACAGGATAAACAAAAAGGATGGCCTACTCGGCCATCCTTTTTTCATATTTTTTCAACAAGTCCTCCACAGCCTCGTCAATCAGGCGGGATTTGGGGACCCTTGTCTTTTTAGACAGCTTGTCAAAGGGCTCTACCAGCTCATTGGCAAGGGATGTGATGAGTTTTTTTCGATTGACCAATACTGCTTCTCCCATAATCGCATCACCTATGTACTATATAGTTACTATCTACTGTCATTAGGGTAACAGTAATTTTTTTCACCGTCAAGTAGTGTCCATATATTGACTTCATGGTAACTATATGGTATCGTTTGCTTGAGGTGATACTATGGAACAATCATACAAAACTGTATCCGTCCGAATGTCCCAGGAGCTCTACACCGCCCTGAAGGATCTGGCGGACCGGGACTGCCGCTCTGTCCCCAGCTACATCCGAAAGCTCCTGCGGGAACACATCCGCCGGCTTCCACCAGAGGAGTGAGGCGGGGCGCGGGGGAGAGGACTGCCCCATATTGCCGGCGGGGCCGCCCATGACAGCCATGGGCGGCCCCGCGCTCTTTAATTGAACTTATAAATCTTCCGGGCCAGCCGGTAGAGCCCCACCGACAGCCGCCGCCCCTGGTAGCCGGGGAAGGCGGTAAAGGCGGAGACCGCCCGGTACTTCATCTTGTGGTACACCGCGCTGTCCACCGTCCGCAGGTACTCCCACAACTGGGTCCGCTTACCCAGTGCTTCGGGGGAATTGTCGATAATCAGGAAAATGGAGGAAATAGCCATCATCATGGCCAGGTAGTTGAACATATAGCGGCCCAGCTTCTTGTGCTGGGCGCTGACCTGGCGCAGATCGTGAGAGCCGATCATGTGATAGGTGACCCGCAGCTGCTGGTCCACCCGTGTGACCATCACCTTCTCGTTGACCGACTGGTCCGCCCGACCGATAAAGTAGCGGTACAGGTCCACATCCATGTAGTACATATTCTTCACCGCCGGCAGGGGCTGATAGACAAAGATATTGTCCACATAGAAGGTGTGTTTGGGCAGCTCCAGCCCGCAGTCCCGCAGCAGCTGGGTGCGGTAGATGACGCTGTGCATCAGCAGATACTGGGAGGGACGGAACCGCCCGATCTGCTCCCAGCCAAAGACCCGGCCCACGGGAAATACGTTCCGGTAGTTCACTACCTTTTGGGTGTTGTCCTCCACATGCTCATAGACATAGTTGGCGATCATCATATCGATGGGCTTTTCGTCCCGCTGGAACTGCCGCAGCTTGTCCAGCACCTTTTTCAGCGCGTCCACGTCCACCCAGTCGTCCGAGTCCACTACTTTATAGTAGACGCCCTGGGCGTTTCGGATGCCCTGGTTGACTCCCTCTCCATGACCGCCGTTCTCCTGGTGGATGGCCCGGACAATACCGGGATACCGCTCCTGGTAACGGTCACAGATGGCCGGGGTCTCATCCTTGGTGGAGCCGTCGTCCACCAGGATGATCTCAATATCGTCCCCTCCCTGGAGCAGTGTGTCCACACAGTGCTCCATATAGGCCGCCGAGTTATAGCAGGGGACCGCGAAAGTAATGAGCTTTTCCATGTCTTTCTCTCCCATTGTACGTGGATTTCCTCAGCAGGAACCAAGTTCCCGCCGCGCTTTTAGCCTCTCAGTCGCCCCGCCGGGCTCCGAATTGGCTAGAGTTTTTCTGCCAGCTCCAGTGCTTTCCCGGCAATCGCGTCCATGTTATAGTATTTGTATTCGGCCAGACGGCCCAGCAGATGGAGGTTGGAGAACCGGTCCGCCTCCGCCCTGTATTTCGCGTATAGGGCGTTGTTCTCCGGGTTGATGATCGCATAATAGGGGATCTCGCCCCTCTCCCCGGTATACGCCTTGGAATATTCCTTTACAATCGTAGTCACGCCGGGCGCCGCCTGGCCGGTCAGGTGTTTGAACTCAGTGATGCGGGTAAAGTCCTCGTCCACTGTGTAATTGACTGTGCCGTACCCCTGGAAGTCGTCCTGCTCCAGCGTTTCGAAGGCAAAATCCAGCGTGCGGTAGGGGAGGGGGCCGAACCGGAAGCCAAACAGCTCGTCCGCCTGGCCGGTGTAGATAACCTGGCCGTCAAAGGGGGCGCCGTCTACCTTCAGTGTGTTACCGGACAGGTCCAACCGACCCAAGGCGTCCGTCCCCAGCTCCACGGTGATGCTGGGATGGTCCAGCATCCTTTCAAACATGGGGGTATAGCCCTCCAAAGGCATCCCCTGGTATGTATCCTGAAAATAGCGGTCGTCCCTGGACAGGAACACGGGCACCCGTGCGGTGGTATTTGGGTCAATGTCCTCCGGCCTCTGGCCCCACTGCTTCATGGTGTAGTGGACAAAGACGTGCTCGTACACATAATCCGCCAGGGCGGCGATTGACGGGTCCTGATTTTGCCGCAGTTCCAGAATGGTGACCTTTTTCTCCGCTCCATAGGCGGCGGTCAGCTTATCCCCCAGCCGTCTCCCCTCCTCCGGACCGAAGGCCGTTTCCAGGGAGGTCAGGTTGAAGGGCACCGGATAGGTTATCCGTCCGCCCCGGCCGTCCGGGATATTGGCCACCACCCGGTGCTGGTAGTCCCGCCACCGGGTGAACCGGGAAAGCCAGTCAAAGACCTGTTTGTCATTGGTGTGGAAGATATGGGGGCCGTATTGGTGGATCAGCACCCCCGCCTGGTCCGGACGGTCATAGGCATTGCCGCCAATGTGGTCCCTCCGCTCCAGCACCAGGACCCGTTTCCCCTGATCCGCCAAAGCGCGGGCGGCCACGGCGCCGGCATAGCCCGCTCCCACGGCCAGAACGTCAAATTTCTCCTCCAAGCTCGATCCCACCTCGTTTTCCGGCCTGCTGGCCGTTATAGATGTTCCTTTGTATCATATCACACTTTCCCGGAAAAGGAAATTAAAATTCCTTGAAGATTGGATAAAATAAGCGTAATATGCTGTTCCATCCCCCTTGACATTCCCCGAAAAAGCAGATAAGATATCAACTGCATATAGAAACACGCGATGAAAAGGACGAGTATCCACCCCTGAATGGTACAGAGAGCCGCCGGTCCGGTGCGAGGCGGACAGGAGGGGGAGGGGAAAATCACCTTGGAGCAGAGGGCCGAATCGGGAAGCGCTGTGAGATCAGGCTTCCCTGACAGTAAGCGCCTCCGGACGCCCCCGTTACCAGGCAGGCTTGAGTGGCCGTGGTCTTTTCCCGCGGCAAGAAGAGTGGTACCGCAGAGGATGTTTCGCCTTTGTCTCTTTCGGGGGACAGAGGCGTTTTCTTTTTTGAAAGGAGCGGCTTCTATGAACTGCCCCCAATGTGGACGCCCTATGGAGGAGGGGACGATGCACACCTAAAAATACCCCTTCTGGACTCAACAGGAATTACGGTTTTTCCGCGGTCCGACGGACGTGGTGGAGCTGGGGCCCCACGGTGACGATACCACCAGTATGTTTACCCGGGACCCGTTTCCCCAATTTCCCCATACGATGCTCTGCCGGCACTGCGGCTTAGTCACATTCCCATGTAATCTGATAGAAAAGTCTAAAAAAGACCTGAAATAGGAGGAAGCAAACCAATGGACTACAACAAGACCATCAACCTGCCCAAGACCGATTTCCCCATGCGGGCCGGACTGCCCGCCCGGGAGCCCGGTATGCTGGAGGGCTGGGAGAAGCTGGACCTGTATCACGAGCTGCTGAAGAAGAACGAGGGCAAGCCCCTGTTCTCCCTTCATGACGGCCCTCCCTTCTCCAACGGCAACCTGCATATGGGCCACGCCCTGAACAAGTCCATCAAGGACTTCATGGTCCGGGCCGCGGCCATGCGGGGCCGCTACACCCCCTATATCCCCGGCTGGGACAACCACGGTATGCCCATCGAGTCCGCTATCATCAAGGAGCAGAAACTCAACCGCAAGCAGATGAGCGTCCCCGAATTCCGCACCGCCTGTCACGACTACGCCCAGAAGTATGTGGATATCCAGCGGGAGGGCTTTAAGCGGCTGGGCGTGGTGGGGGACTGGGAGAACCCCTACCTCACAATGGACCCCGGCTTCGAGGCAGAGGAGGTCAAGGTTTTTGGCGAGATGTACAAGAAAGGCTACATCTATAAGGGCCTGAAGCCTGTGTACTGGTGCCCCAAGGATGAGACCGCCCTGGCCGAAGCGGAGATCGAGTATCAGGACGACCCCTGTACCACCGTATATGTCAAATTCCAGGTCAGGGACGATCTGGGCAAGCTCAGTCAGTACGGCGATCTGTCCAAAATGTACTTTGTGATCTGGACCACCACCATCTGGACCCTGCCTGGCAACCTGGCCATCGCTGTTCACCCCCGGGAGAGCTATGTGCTGGTAAAGGCGGACAACGGCGAAATGTATATTATGGCCGAGGCCCTGTGCGCCAAGGTGATGAAGATCGGCGGCTTTGAGAATTATGAGATCGTCAAGCAGTTCAAGGGCGCTGACTTTGAGTATATGCTGGCCCAGCATCCCTTCCTGGACAAGACCAGCCAGCTCTGCACCGCCGAGTATGTCACTATGGACTCAGGCACCGGCTGTGTCCACACCGCCCCCGGCTTTGGCGCAGACGACTACGAGACCTGCAAACGCTACAAAATCGAGATGGTGGTGCCCGTGGACGACCGGGGCCGCCACACCGATTACGCTGGAAAATACGCCGGCATGAAGACCGAGGAGTCCAATCCCGTCATTCTGGCCGATATGAAGGAGAGCGGCGCCCTCTTCGCCAGCGAGGACATCGTCCACTCCTACCCCCACTGCTGGCGCTGCAAGAATCCCATCATTTTCCGGGCTACCCCCCAGTGGTTCTGCTCTGTAGACGCCTTCAAGGAGCAGGCCGTGGCCGCCTGCGACGACGTGCGGTGGATCCCTGGCTGGGGCATTGACCGGATGAAGTCCATGATCCGGGAGCGGGCCGACTGGTGCATCAGCCGCCAGCGCCGCTGGGGTCTGCCCATCCCCGTGTTCTACTGTCAGGACTGCGGCAAGCCCATCTGCAACGACGACACCATCTCCGCCGTGTCCAAGCTCTTTGGTGAGAAGGGCTCTAACGCCTGGTACGAGATGGAGGCCGCTGACATTCTGCCTGCCGGCTTCTCCTGTCCCCACTGTGGGAGCAAAGCAGGCTTTACCAAGGAGGAGGACACTCTGGACGGGTGGTTCGACTCCGGCTCCACCCACTACGCCTCCATGAAGAAGGACCAGGGCTTCTGGCCCGCCACCGTCTATATGGAGGGCCTGGACCAGTACCGGGGATGGTTCCAGTCCAGCCTGCTCACCGCCGTGGGCGCTCTGGGCCAGGGCGCTCCCTTTAAGGAGTGCGTCACCCACGGCTGGACCGTGGATGGCGAGGGTAAGGCCATGCACAAATCTTTGGGCAACGGCGTGGACCCCGCCGACATCTTTAAGAAGTACGGCGCCGACCTGATCCGCCTGTGGGCCGGCTCCGCCGACTACCATGTGGACGTGCGCTGCTCGGACAATATCTTCAAGCAGCTCAGTCAGAATTATCTGAAGTTCCGCAACACCGCCCGCTACTGCCTGGGCAACCTGGATGGGTTTGACCCCAACTGCCTGGTCCAGCCTGGGGAGATGCTGGAGCTGGACCGCTGGGCCGTTACCAAGCTGAACCAGCTCATTGAAAAGTGCTTCGCCGCCTATGATGAGTACGAGTTCCATGTGGTGTCCCACGCCATCAATGACTTCTGCGTGGTGGAGCTGTCCTCCTTCTATCTGGACATCATCAAGGACCGGCTGTACTGCGAGGGCAAGGACAGCCTGGAGCGCCGCTCCGCCCAGACCGCCCTGTTCCTTATCCTGGACACCATGACCAAGCTGTTTGCCCCCATCCTGGCCTTCACCTGCGACGAGATCTGGCTGGCCATGCCCCACCGGGCGGAGGACGACGGCCGGAACGTGCTTCTCAACGAGATGAACAAGCCCTTTGCCGACTATACCCTCACCCAGGAGCAGATGGCCCAGTGGGATAAGATCATTGCCGTCCGGGACGCGGTCAACGTCGCTCTGGAGGCAGCCCGGAACGAGAAGAAGATCGGTAAGAGCCTAGAGGCCGACGTGGCCCTCACCGTCCCGTCCGAGGACGCCTTCCTGGCCGAGATGGACAGCGCCCTCCTGGCCGACCTGTTCATCGTTTCCCAGGTGGAGATCACGGTGGGCGGCGAGCTGGCTGTCTCTGTGTCCGAGGCCGCCGGTCAGAAGTGTGAGCGCTGCTGGAAGCACCATCCCCTGGTGGGTGCCGATATGGCTCATCCCACACTCTGCCCCAGATGCGCAGGCGTCATCGCAAAGTCTACCTCTTTTGAGGCGCTTTAACAGCCACCCCCTCTCGATTCGTTCTCCTGCGCCGAACCTTCAAATAATGATCGCTTCACGCAGGAAGCGCAATGGAACTGGAAAGAAAAAAGTTGCCTGGACGGATGTCCAGGCAACTTTTTTCTTTTGTCCATGAGTCTATTCCGCCCAGGTCGTACTCTCCCCTCAGGAGACCCCAATCATCCACCGCTACGCCATAACACCGGCCGTATCATCTGCCCTAGTCCTTCCCTTCACTCCACAGGCACCTCCTTATTTTATTTTAATGCCTCCGGACAAACTCTTTGCCCTCCTTAATCCCTCTGACACTATACTTGTGCAAAACAGAGGGAGGTACCTCATATGGATCACGGCATCTTGACCCTGCTGCCCATCGTAACAGTGGTGGCTATCGCATTAAAAACCCGACGAACTCTGGAGCCCCTAATCGCGGGCACCCTGGTTGCCTATCTGATCATTGATGGACCCAAATTTATCTTCGGCTGGATGGACGCCTTTTTCCGGGTGGCCACCAGCTATGACCACCAGTGGGTATTTATGGTTTGTCTACTGTTTGGCAGCCTCATTGCCCTCCTGGGGGCCTCCCACGGCACCATGGGCTTTTCCAAAATACTGGACAAGCTGTGCCGTGGGCCAAAAAGCACACTGATTATCACTTGGATTATGGGCATCCTGATTTTTGTAGACGACTATCTCAACATCATGACTCTATCCATCTGCATGAAAAAGGAAACGGACAAACACCGTATCCCCAGGGAGGCCCTCTCCTATGTTATCGACTCCACCGGCGCCCCGGTCTGCGCTCTGCTTCCCTTCTCCACTTGGGCGGTATTCTTTTCCGGTCTTTTCTTTGCTGAGGCCGGCGTCCCAGAGCTGGGCTACGGGAGCGGCATCTCTACCTTTTACCGGGTCATTCCCTTTGTGTTTTATGCTATCGCCGCTGTGGTCATCGTGCCCCTGTTCGCCCTGTCCGTCATCCCACCTATGGGCAAGATGCGGGCGGCCTACCAGCGGGCGGCGAAGACCGGAGCGGTCTACTCCCCAGAGAGCGAACTGATGAACTTGGAGGGCGAGGATGATGCCCCTGATATACAGGGCAATGTATGGAACTTCGTCATTCCCATCGGCGTACTCATCGTCCTGGCTATCGTGGGGGGTGAGCTGTTTCTGGCCGTCATAGCTGCCATCGCTATCTGCCTGCTCCTGTATGTCCCCCAGCGGATCATGTCCCTGTCCAAGGCTTGCGACTTGGCCATGCACGGCTTCTGCAATATGATCCCCACCGTGGCCATCATTTACTTTGCCTTTGTCATGCAGGAGGCCATGAACGAAATCGGCATTGCTCCCTACATTATTAATTTGGTTCAGCCCTTTATGAGCGCAGAATTTTTTCCTTGCATTACCTTCCTGGTGGTAGCCGCCCTCAACTTTTCCACTGGCAGTGTGTGGGGCATCCCCGCTATCGTGGTCCCCGTTATCCTGCCCTTAGCCGTTTCTCTGGACGCCAATCTGCTGGTTGTTATGGGAGCCGTGGTATCTGGAGCAGTATTAGGCAGCCACGCCTGCTTTTACTCCGACGCCACCGTTCTTACCTCCAGTTGCTGTAAAATGGAAAATATGGACCACGCCCTTTCCCAGTTTCCCTATGCCATGCTGGCCGCCGCCATCGCTGCGGCAGGCTATCTGCTGTGCGGATTCTTACTGTGACAGGAGGTCTTACCCTATGAAACTACTCACTGGTGACATTACCAAAATAGAGACAGATGCCATCGTCAATGCCGCCTCCCCCGATCTGCGTCGGTCTCCCGGCATCTGCGATGCCATTTTTGCCGCCGCTGATACCAGGGCCCTTACTGCCGCCTGCAAAAAACTGCGCCGCTGTCCTGTGGGTACGGCAGTAGTCACCCCGTCCTTCGGTCTTCCCTGTAAGTATATCATCCATGTGGCCCTGGGTGAGTGGATGGGGGACCTGCGAACTGGAAAGCGGCTGATGGAGGCTTGCTACCGCCACGCCATGCAGCAAGCCCTGATGTGCCGGTGCAGAACTCTGGCCTTCCCCCTGGTCTTTTCCGGAGCCTTTCATCTACCCAGAATGGAGGCCCTCACAGTAGCAGAAAAAGCGATCCTGAAATTTGAAGCCAAACATCCAGAGTTAGATGTGTCCCTGGTCCTCTACACCCCCCAGATACTGGCCCAAGCTCAGGCTGTGCTGCGCCAGCTTTGTCCAGAGAACTAAAGACAGCGGAAGGGCCAATAAATTGGTCCTTCCGCTGTTTTTAGGCTATTTTTCGCTTCCTCTGTTCTTCAGATACTCCTCCATCACCCGAAGGATTAGAGCGGTGACGCTGCGCCGTTCCCGCTTGGCCTGGGCCGTTAACTCCTCCTTGAGCTTTTTGGACAGCCGTAGGCTGATCTGAGCGTCTGACTTGGCCACAGGATCACCTCCTTTTTTCTATCATACCGAAATGGAGGCTCCGTCGGTCGCATGACTTTGTATTATTTCGCATTATTTTTACGCTTCAACTCTTCGCCTCTGGCGGGCAGCAGGACCACTACATCTTGCGGATCTGGGAAAAGATAAAAAATTTCCTTGGAATACGGGACTTTTTTCTTTACATAGGGGGAAAATTGTGATATATTAACCCAGCATGAGAATGCGTCGGTATGCCCACTGGCTTGGTTCCGGGATATGGCCTGCGCAGGTGCGCGGGGTTCTGCCCGCCCGCTACCCAGCCCTTAGGGTAAAACAACAAGCGGCTTTACCGTTAGACGGGAAAGTAGTATGCCGCAATTAAGAAAGGTGGAAATTTCATGATTCGCAAGGACGAAAAGACGGCCGTTATTGAGGCCAACCGCACCCATCCCACTGACACCGGCTCCCCCGAGGTCCAGATCGCCATTCTAACCGCCCGCATCAACGAGTTGACCGAGCACCTGAAGGTCCACAAGCAGGATAACCACTCCCGCCGCGGTCTGCTGAAAATGGTCGGTAAGCGCCGCAAGATGCTGGACTACCTGATGGCCAAGGACATCGAGCGGTACCGCGCTATTATCGCCAAGCTGGGCATTAGAAAATAAGTTTATGCCGCATAGGGCAGCGCGTTCCGCGTGCTGCCCTATGTTCGCATATAAAACCAAACGAAAACTCCGAATTTCCCGCACTTTTTTAGCAGTTGAATATGAGCCGAAGCGCCGAATTTCCCAGCAGGGGTGCTTAGACCGGGGCGAAGGCGAGAACCCAGGAAAGGAACTTTCTGGCTCGATCCTATCCGTTTCGGCCTGTATTCAAGTGCTAAAGAGTTGTTGGACGTTCGGAAAAATTTGAAACAAAGGAGAATCCGAGATGTCAACTATCATCAAGCACAAACAGTTCCCCAAGTACAGGACCTGGACCATGGACTTGTGCGGCCGGCCTCTGACCATTGAAGTGGGTAAGACCACCGAGCTGGCCTCCGCCGCCGCCTGGGTCAAGTACGGTGACACCACGGTCCATGTGGCGGTCACGGTGTCCCCCCGTCCCCGGGACGGCATCGACTTCTTCCCCCTGTCCGTGGAGTTTGAGGAAAAGTTATACGCCGTGGGCCGCATTCCCGGCAGCTTTATGCGCCGGGAGGGCCGCCCCTCTCTGCCCGCCGTGCTGGCCAGCCGCCTGATCGACCGGCCTATGCGTCCCCTGTTCCCCTATGACTTCCGCAACGACGTGTGCATTCAGTGCACTGTCATGAGTGTGGACTACGACTGCTCCCCCGAGGTGGCCGCCATGATCGGCGCCTCCGCCTGCGTCAGCTATTCTGAGATCCCCTTCGCCGGCCCCATCGGCTGTCTGGAGGTGGGCTACTGTGACGGCCAGATTGTCCTGAACCCCAATCAGGAGCAGCGCAAGACCAGCCGCATGGACGTCACTGTGGCCGCCACACGGGAAAAGGTGGTCATGATCGAGGCCGGCGCCGACGAGATCCCCGACGAGATCATGTACGCCGGCATCGTGAAGGCCCACGAGGAGATCCGCAAGCAGATCGACTTTATTGACCAGATCGTCTCCGAGATCGGCAAGCCCAAGATGGAGTATGACCACGCCCAGTTCAACCAGGAGCTGTTCGACAAGATCGTGGACGAGTTCATGGACGAGGCCAAGGAGGCCATGGACACCGACGACAAGAATGTCCGGGAGACCCGCTGGAACGCCATGATCGACAAGTGGCACGAGAAGTATCTGGAGGAGTATCCGGATATGGACCAGTACCTGGAAGAGTTCACCTATAAGTTCCAGAAGAAGATCGTCAAGGCCTGGCTGCTGGAGGGCCACCGTGTGGACGGCCGCGCCAAAAACGAGATCCGTCCCCTGGCCGCCGAGGTGGGCGTCCTGCCCCGGGTCCACGGCTCCGGCCTGTTTACCCGGGGCCAGACCCAGGTGCTGTCCGTGTGTACCCTGAACACCCTGGCCGCCAGCCAGAAGCTGGACACCATCTGGGAAGAGGAAGAGAAGCGGTATATGCACCACTACAACTTCCCCCCCTACTCCGTGGGCGAGGCCCGTGCCCCCCGCTCCACCAACCGCCGGGAGTACGGCCACGGCGCCTTGGCCGAGCGGGCCCTGGTGCCTGTGCTCCCCTCTGTGGAGGAGTTCCCCTACGCCATCCGTGTAGTGTCCGAGGTGCTGTCCTCCAACGGCTCCACCTCCCAGGGCTCCATCTGCGGCTCCACTCTGGCTCTGATGGACGCCGGCGTACCCATCAAGGCCCCTGTGGCCGGCATCTCCTGCGGTCTGATCCAGGACGACAACGGCGGCTTTACTACCTTCATCGACATCCAGGGCGTAGAGGACTTCCACGGCGAGATGGACTTTAAGGTGGCCGGTACAAAGGCCGGCATCACCGCCATCCAGATGGACCTAAAGAACGACGGTCTGACCCATGAGATCATTAAGGAGGCACTGGATATCACCCGTGACGCCCGGTTCGCCATCCTGGACGAGATCATGCTGCCCTGCATCTCCGCCCCCCGGGCCGAGGTGAGCAAGTACGCCCCCAAGATGATCACCGTCAAGATCGATCCCGACAAGATCCGTGAGGTCATCGGCAAGGGCGGCTCCGTCATCCAGAAGATCACCGCCGAGTCTGGCGCCCAGATCGACATTGAGGATGACGGCACCATCCACATCGCCTCCCCCAACGCCGAGGCCTGCGACGCCGCCAAGAAGATGATCGAGACCATCGTCTTTGTCCCCCAGGTGGGTGAGTTGTACTACGGCAAGGTGGTCCGCATCCTCCAGTTCGGCGCCTTTGTGGAGCTGGCCCCTGGTAAGGACGGCATGGTCCACATCTCCAAGCTGGCCGAGCACCGGGTGGACAAGGTGGAAGACGTGGTCAACATCGGCGATATGATCTGGGTCAAGGTCACTGAAATTGACGACAAGGGCCGGGTCAACCTGTCCTATAAGGACGCCCTGCGTGAGATCCGTGCCAGAAAAGAATCCGGCGAGCCCATCAAATAAATCTGTTCTTACCATTTAAACGAGGTGGACAGCAAAGCTGTCCACCTCGTTGCTTTTCCCTCAAAGCACAGAGGGAGTTTTCTTTTACTTTTCCAAAATATGTGCTATAATATCAACAATTCCCACACGGAGTGTCATTTGGGGACCAAAATCACGGCCGTTCTCTCCCACCCGGCCTTTTCTCCCCATAGTAAGAGGTGCCTCCCAATGAAAACGCTGCTTACCATCATGCGACTGCCCGACGGCTCCCAGGAGCACTGCGGCCGGGCTCACACCATCTGGCTGGCCCTGGCCCTGACGGGAATGGGGTGCTGCGTCGGCGGCCTTTCCCTGTTTTTTTCCGCTACCGCCTATGTCAGTCTGAACTCCTGGCATCTGCTGGGCGCCTATCTTTCCAGCCCCTTGCTCATGTTCTTGAATCTTCTGCCTCCTGTCCTGCTGATCTGGCTGTTCTACTTCCTGTTCCGCCGGAGCTGGGCCGCCTTTATCTGTACTTTTCTGCCCGTTTTGGCCATCGCTCTGGCCAACTACTTCAAGATCCGGCTCCGGTCGGACCCCCTGCTGGCCTCTGACTTGTTGTTGGCGGCAGAGGCCGGGGGTATCGTGGGCAACTACACACTGGACCTGACCTGGCTGGTGTGGTTTGCCCTGTTCTGCTTTGTGGCCGGACTGCTCTTTACCATCTTCCTTATGCCCCATGGCATTCAGGGCTGGCGGGAGCGGACCTTCGGCGCCTTGTCCTGTCTGGCCTTGATTGGCATCGCCTTTGTGTCCCTCTACCTCAACCCCACTGTCTATGACCAGACTCCCACCCAGGCCATCCGTTACGCCTGGTCCGATGTGGAGGTCTATCTGTCCAAGGGTGGACTGTACCCCTTTCTCCACTCCTTCCGGGATATGCTTCCAACCCCACCGGAAAACTACGACAAAGAGGAGGCCGACAGCCTGCTTCAGCAGTACGAGGACCAGAGCATCCCGGAGGGTCAGAAGGTATCGGTCATGGGAATCATGCTGGAGGCCTTCTGTGACCTCACCGACTTCGACGCCCTGGCCGGGCAGGAGGGGGTGACCCAGGTCTATGCCCCCTGGCACCAGCTGGAGGCCCAGTCCATCTCCGGCGACCTGCTGACCAACATCTTTGCCGGGGGCACGGTGGACAGCGAGTGGGCCTTCCTCACCGGCTACTCCACCCATGATGAGTTTTGGAAGGACACCGACTCCTATGTGTGGTATTTGAAGGACCAGGGCTATCAGACCTTTGGCAGCCACCCCGGCTTCGGCTGGTTTTACAACCGCCAGAACGTGAACCAGTACCTGGGCTTTGAGGAATACTGGTTCACAGAGAACCACTATGGGGAGCTGGTGGACCCGGTATTCGCCCAGTGGCACTCCGACCCCCTGTTGGTCCAGGAGCTGCTGGCCCAGATGAAGGAGCGCGTCCAGAGCGGCCCCTGCTTCTCCTTCTCTGTATCCTACCAGAACCACGGCCCATACAGCACCGAGCTGCCCTCCGGGCCCCGGCACCTCACCCCAGAGGGCTCCGGTCTAAGTCAGGAGAGCTGTAATATTTGGAACAATTATCTCAACGGCGTGGCCGAGACCCTTCAGGCCCTCACCACTCTCGTCCAGGGGCTGGAGGAGATGGAGGAGCCGGTGGTGCTGGTCCTGTTCGGCGACCACAAGCCCTGGGGCGGCAACGGCAACTCCGCCTATATTGAGATGGGGGCCACCTTTGATTTGTCCACCCTGGACGGCTTCTATGACTACTATGCCACCCCCTATGTGATTTGGGCCAACTCTGCCGCCAAGGAGACCCTGGGCCGGGACTTTGTGGGGGACGGGGGAGACTTCTCCCCCTGCTTCCTGATGACAGAGCTCTTTGACCAGTGCGGCTGGACTGGCCCCGGCTTTATGGAGCTGTCCAGGCAGGTCCGGGCCGTCACCCCCCTGGTCCACACTCAGGGGCTCTATCTGGTGGACGGCCAGCTCACTGATACACTAGCGCCTGAGGATCAGGCTTTGCTGGACCAGTTTCTGTCCGCCGAATATTTCAGAGAGAACCAGCTCCTCCCCGTTGAATAGACAAGGCCCCCGCCTGATATCAGGCGGGGGCCTTTTTGATTACCGAACAAGGAGTTTCTTCATGGCCTCCTCCAGGCCGTCCACTGTCAAGGGGAACATGGGGAACTCCTGGGAAATGGCATCATAAGTCTGGCACCAGTACTGGCCCCACCCCGGCCGCTCACTGGGATTGAGCCATACCGTATGGCCAAAGCGTCCCTTCAGCAGCCGCAGCCAGTCCATGCCACACTTTGGCCCGTCCTCCCGACTGCCGCCGTAGTAGCCGCCCAGCAGCTCATGGGGAGCCATCTGGGCATCCCCCACCAGAATCAGCTTATAGTCGCTGGGGATATTGGACAGCACCCAATCTGTCTGCACTGAGTTTCGGCTCATGAGCATGGGGTCCTGATACAGTCGAGAATAGACGCAGTTGTGAAAATAGTACACCTTCAGATCCTTGAAATGGCCCGACTTGGACACCGCCTGAAACAGAGCTGAACAGAGCTGACTGTAATAGTCCATAGACCCCCCGGAGTCCATCAAAAGAAGCACCTTCACCGTGTTTTCCCTGGGCCGCTTGTATCGCACCTTCAGCACGCCGCCATTGTCGGCGGTGTCTTTGATGGTGTTGTCCACGTCGAACTCCGTGGGGGGGAGGTCCACCAGTCCGGAGAACTGCCGCAGCTTCCGTAGGGCCACCTGGAACTGCCGGGTATCCAGGGTGTTATCCCGGCGGAAATCCCGAAACTTCCGCTCCCCGGCCACCCGGAAGGCCCGTCGGTACATGCTCTGGCCCCCTACTCGAATGCCCTTGGGGGACAGTCCAGAGTTTCCAAAGGTGGACATCCCGTGGGTTCCTACCCAGTAACGCCCCCCGTTGTGCTCCTCGGTCTGCTCCTCCATACGCTCCTTCAGCATCCGCTCGATCTCCTCCTCGGAGAAGCCCAGGTTTTTCAGCGCCTGTTCCTCATCCCAGCTGGCGTAGTCGGACAACACCTCGGGCCTGTTCAGCCAGTCCAGCAGCTCCTGAGACACCTCCTGCTGGAAGGGCACGTCCTTAAAATACTCCAGAAAGCAGCGGTCGAAGGTGTCAAAGTCCGCCTCGCTTTTCACCAGAAGACAGCGGCACAGGTGGTAAAAGCCCGTGAAACTGGAGCTGTGGAGCCCCTTGTCCATGGCTTCCACCAGGGCCATCCACTCAGTGAGGGACACCTTTAGGCCGTTCTTCCGCAGGAGATACAGAAAATCCTCAAACATGGCTCACCGCCACTGCCGCCGAAGCGTATCGATGTCCTCGTTTTTCTTCAGCAGCACCCCCAGATAGGGGACCTCCTTGACGATTTTATCCACATTGACGCCACCGTGCTGAAGGGCCTGAATCCAGTCGATAATCTCACTGGTGGAGGGCTTCTTCTTAATGGTGGGCAGGGAGCGGATCTTGTAAAATGCCTCCAACACCTGGGTAAGCAGCTTGTTGTCGATGTCCGGGAAGTGGACCCGGACGATATCTGCCATCAGCTCCTTGTCGGGGAACTCGATATAGTGGAACACACACCGGCGCAGAAAGGCGTCGGGCAGCTCCTTCTCCGCGTTGGAGGTGATAATAACCACCGGCCGGTGATTGGCCTTGACCGTTCGCCCTGTCTCCGGGATATAAAACTCCATCCGGTCCAGCTCCCACAGCAGGTCATTGGGGAACTCCAGGTCCGCCTTGTCGATCTCGTCGATGAGGAGGATGACCTGTTCCTCGTCAGTAAACGCCTCGCCCAGCTTGCCCAGCTTGACATACTTCTCGATATCGTCCACGCCCTGTCCACCAAACTGGCTGTCGTAGAGCCGCTGGACTACGTCGTAGACATACAGGCCGTCCTGGGCCTTGGTGGTGGACTTGATGTTCCAGATGATGAGCTTTTTCCCCAGCGCCTGGGAGATGGCCTCGGCCAACATAGTTTTTCCGGTACCTGGCTCCCCCTTAATGAGCAGGGGCTTCTGGAGCACCATGGCGATATTGGCCGCCCGGAGCAGCTCCTCCGAGGCCACATAATTCTGACTTCCTCTAAATTCCTTCATTCCAAATATCCTTCCCGGCCCGGGGATTCGGGCCTGTGTAGTCTATGCTCCGAATTTTATAGTCTTTTGCAGAGAAAAGCAACCCCTTTCCCTGAAATTACCTAGAATCACCTGACCTCCCCAAAACTGCACCTATTTCTTGCCAAAAAAATGGTCAGAAATTAAAATAAATTCCCCCTGTGGAGAAATTTTTATTCTGCTGCTCTGACCTTGCAAACGGCGCCGCGTTCCCTCTCTAGGGCTGTAAGGGCAATCCGGGACAGATATCCTTTTGGGAATACCAGCTGCCTCTGTAAGTTGTCAATCTCCCTAACCAGTAGAGGATGACCCCACTCCATTTTGACAAGTTTTATTATTTTTTTGATAAGTATACTTGACACAAAAATTTCTATGTGATATGCTTTCTCCATAAGCCGGGGCCTCAAATCAGAAAACGTCCCACAGGGGAGATGGAGGAACTGTTATGGACAAAGAGAAAATTTTAGAAAAAAGCAGGAAGGAAAACATGCGCCAAGATGAGATGGAACGCACCGTCCAAGTGGAAGGGGAGTCCTTCTCTCTGATTTTCGTCTTTCTGGTTGGGCTGGTCATTCTCATCTATAATCGGCTCCACGACCTGCCTAGCAGCCAGGTGTTAGCCATGTTTTGGGCCAGTTGTGTGGGCAGCCGAGTGTACCGGCTGACCAAGCGAAAAAACATTTCTGATATCATCACTGGGCTTATTTCTCTTGCATTTCTGGTATTCTGTCTGGTAAGATATTTTACACAGGGGCGGTGATAAAATGGATGACCAGCTGATCTTAAAGAACCGGCTGAAGATAGCCCGTGCGGAAAAAAATCTGTCCCAGGGAGAACTGGCCAAGCTGGTGGGTGTATCCCGCCAGACCATTAGCTCTATCGAAACGGGGCAGTTCAACCCTACGGCCAAGCTGGCTCTGGTCCTGAGCATCGCCTTAGACAAAAAATTTGAGGACCTTTTTTACTTTGACTGACGGCTTTGAGGAGGGTGCGACTTCTATGGAATATTTTGCTGTAGCCCTGTTTTCCATCGGGGTCATTGGTATCCCCATCGCGGTCCTGTTGTACAATGACTATGGGAAAAAGCGGGGGTGCGGCCGGGGATGCGCCACCTGTGGAAATCGTTTTCTCTGCCATCCGGACCAGTATTCTGACAAACCGGAGCAAATCGACAAAAAAGAGATGTCTGGATAAGCAGACGTCTCTTTTTATTGGTGCTTCCATCACTTGTCTGATCGTTTTTTACCAAGGAGCCTTCCTTACCTGTACTTTTGACTTTCCGCTACCGCCATTTCATCACAGCGGTTGTTATATTGATTTTCCGCATGTCCCTTGACCCAATGGAGGTGGACGGTGTGGTAGTCGCACAGATCTAGCAGGCGGCCCCAGAGGTCTGGATTCAAGGCGGGCTTTTTGTCACTCTTTATCCAGCCCCGGGCCCGCCAGCCTTTAGCCCAGCCTTTGTCCAGGCCATCGATAACGTATTTAGAGTCAGACCACAGCTCCACAACACAGGGTTCCTTGAGAGCCTCCAAGGCAGTGATAACCCCAGTGAGCTCCATACGGTTATTGGTGGTATGGGCCTCGCCCCCGGACATCTCCTTTTTGTGGGGGCCGTACATCAGGATTGCCCCCCAGCCCCCCGGTCCTGGATTGCCGGAGCAGGCTCCGTCCGTGTAGATGGTAACAGTTTTCATAGTTCTCCTATCGCTGCCTTCCCCTGTGGGAAGGCTTTTATAGCTCCTCCACGATCTCCCGGCGCTTCTGGTCGTACTCCTGCTGGGTGATGAGCCCGGCCTCCCGCAAGGTCTTGAGCTGCTCCAGCCGCTCCCTAGCGTTCAGGGCGGTGGACTGGATATGGTCGTGGGACTCGTCAGAGGGAACGGGTTCTCCTTCTTTGTCCTCTTCAATGCGGATCTCGGGGCCCACATACTTTTTTCCAAACGCGTGAAGGGCGTTTATCACAGTGATTCCCAAAGCGCCCAGCGTCCATATTATTCCAAACGGTCCAAAGGTGGGGATTACCACAAACAGCCCGATCAGGACGAAGATGCCTCCCCATATCGTTCCAAAGGCTCCCTGTGCCTTGCCCGGGCGGTAAGTTACCCGTTTTCTCATGTTTCCTTAGCCTCCTGTCCCGCGGATCCTTTCCAGACGATAAAGGCTGTTATAGCCCACTGGAAAGTTCATCCTCTCCTGTCGGTTTGTGGCCTCCTTACGACTGGAGCTTTTACTCCTGATTGACGGGGGACTGCTCATTCTCGTCCGCCTGCTCCTCCCGCTCGGTGAGGGCCAGGGAGATGACCTGATCCCCCTCCTCCTTGAAGCGCATGACGATGACGCCCTGGGTAGCCCGGCCGGCGGTGCGGATGGCATCCACATGAGTACGGATCAGGATGCCGCTCTGGGTGACCAGCAGCAGGTCCTCTGAGCCGTCCACTACCTTGACGCCCACCACAGGCCCGGTCTTTTCGGTAACCATATAATTTTTGATGCCGATGCCGCCTCGGTTCGTGATCCGGTACTCCTCCACCGGGGTCCGCTTGCCATAGCCCTTTTCTGTAATGGATAGAAGGCACTTGCCCTCGGCAGCACGGGCGGCCCCTACCACATAGTCCCCATCCCGAAGGCGGATGCCCCGGACGCCCACAGCGTCCCGGCCCATAGCTCGAACGTCGTTCTCGTCAAAGCACACGGCCATACCGTCATGGGTGGCGATGAGGATATTCTGCTTCCCGTCGGTCTCTCGGACGGAGATCAACTCATCCCCCTCGTCCAGCCGGAGGGCCCGGATGCCACTGGCCCGAATATTTTTCAGCGCGGAGGCAGCCAGACGCTTTACTGTGCCGTTCCGGGTGACCATAAACAGGTATACCTCGTCCTCGGTGAAGTCCCGGAAGTGGACCATGGTCTGAATCCGCTCTCCCTGCTCCACCTGGAGGATATTGACGATATTGGTCCCCTTGGCGGTCTTGCCGCTCTCTGGAATCTGGTAACCCTTCTTTCGGTAGACCTTGCCCGTGTCGGTAAAGAACAGGATATAGTCATGGGTGGAGGCGGTAAACACATCCACCACATAGTCCTCCTCCCGTGTGGTGATCCCCTTCTTTCCCATTCCGCCCTTGGACTGGGCGGCGTACTCGCTGACCGGGGTGCGCTTGATATAGCCCGCCTGGGTCAGGGTAAAGACACACTGCTCCTCCTCGATCAGGTCCTCAATGTCGATCTCGTCCTCTACATCCTGAATCTCAGTGTACCGCTCGTCTCCGTACTTGTCCCGGATGGCGGTCAGCTCGTCCTTGAGCACGCCCCGGAGCATCTCCTCGCTGGCCAGCAGGCGGTTGAAGTAGTCGATGCGCTTCTCAAGCTCCTCATATTCGTTTTGAAGCTTCTCCCGGTCCAAACCCTGCAGGGCCTTCAGCCGCATATCCAAAATGGCCTGGGCCTGAACATCGTCCAGGGAGAATCGGGTCATCAAGGCTTCTTTGGCGTCGTCATAGCGGGAGCGGATGATTTGGATGACCTCGTCAATGTTATCCTGGGCCACCAGCAGGCCCTCCAGCAGATGGGCCCGCTCCTGGGCTTTTTTCAGGTCGAAGCGGGTGCGGCGGATAATGACCTGCTCCTGATAGGAGATGTACTCGTCCAAAATATGGCGCAGAGAGAGGATGCGGGGCTGGAGCTTGCCGTTGACCTCCACCAGGGCCAGCATATTGATAGCAAAGGTAGTCTGGAGTTGGGTCTGGGCAAACAGGCGGTTGAGCACCACCTGGGGGTTGGCATCCCGCTTTAGTTCAATGACAATACGCATCCCGTTCCGGTCGGATTCGTCCCGGATGTCGGAGATGCCTTCCAGCCGCTTGTCCTCCACCTGATCGGCCATGTTCTTGATCAGCATCCGCTTGTTGACCTGATAGGGGATCTCGGTGATGATGATGCGGGTGCGGTCCTTGCCAAACTCCTCAAACTCATGGCGGGCCCGGACCACCACCCGGCCCCGGCCGGTGGCATAGGCCGCCCGAATGCCGGACCGACCCATGATGATGCCGTGGGTGGGGAAGTCGGGGCCCTTGATGTGCTCCATCAAATCGGAGAGGGTACACTCCGGGTCGTCCAGCACCCGAATGGTGGCGTCGATGACCTCCTTCAGGTTGTGGGGAGGGATGTTGGTGGCCATGCCCACGGCAATGCCGGAGGAACCGTTGACCAGCAGGTTGGGGAAGCGGGAGGGGAGCACCTTGGGCTCCTTCCGGCTCTCGTCAAAGTTGGGGTCCCAGTCCACCGTGTCCTTTTCAATATCCCTCAGCATTTCGTCGGACAGCTTGGACATCCGGGCCTCGGTGTAACGGTAGGCAGCCGGGGGATCACCGTCGATGGAGCCGAAGTTACCGTGGCCGTCCACCAGCATATAGCGCATGGAGAAGTCCTGAGCTAGACGGACCAGGGCGTCGTACACGGACTGGTCACCGTGGGGGTGGTACCGGCCCAGCACATCGCCCACGCAGGTGGCGGACTTCTTAAAGGGTTTATCCGCCGTCAAGTTATCCTCATACATGGCGTAGAGGATGCGGCGGTGGACGGGCTTCAGGCCGTCACGGACATCGGGCAGGGCCCGGCCCACGATGACGGACATGGCGTATTCGATATAGGACTGTTCCATCTCCGGTACCAGGGGGGAGGTAACAATATGCTGGTCCGGGTAGCGGATCTCCTCGGGATCGTATTGTGGTTTTTTGCTCATGAATTTATTTCCTCCTTGTTAGAGGCTCATTTTCTCCTTCTGAGCCAGCCGCAGGCCACACCCGCCAGGGAACCCAGCAGGCAGGCCAGAGCGCAGAACAGGGCAAATCCTGTCTCATAGGGATGGTACAGGTTGATGACGCACAGCAGGAACACCAGGCACAGCCAAAGCCGCCTCACCCGAACCCACAGCAGGGTCTTAGAGTACGGCAAAGGTAAGGAACAGGACCAGCGCCAGGGAGGCGCCGTTGGGCGGTGTGACGGACTCCGTGCCGGGCAGGGGAGCTCCCAGCAAAATGATATGCTCCATATCAATAGTCCAAATTGACGGCATATCTGGCGTTGCGCTCGATGAACTCCTTCCGGGGCTCCACCTTCTCACCCATCAGAATAGTAAAGGTCTCGTCGGCCTTAACGGCATCGTCCAGCTCGATGCGGCGCAGAGTGCGCTTCTCCGGGTCCATGGTGGTCTCCCACAGCTCGTGGGGGTTCATCTCGCCCAAACCCTTGAAGCGGCTGATATCAATCTTTACATTGGGATTACCCCCCCGCATCTCGGCAGAGATGGCATCCCGCTCCTCATCGGAGAAGGCCACACGGGTGGTCTTGCCCCGTGTCAGCTTGTACAGGGGAGGGACGGCGGAGTAGACATACCCGTGCTCGATGAGGGGCCGCATGAAGCGGAAGAAGAAGGTGAGCAGCAGGGTGCGGATATGGGCGCCGTCCACGTCGGCATCGGCCATAATGATGACCTTGTGGTAGCGCAGCTTGCTCAAATCGAACTCCTCTCCGATGCCGGCACCCAGAGCGGTGATTACCGGGGTGAGCTTGTCGTTACCATATACCTTGTCCGCCCGGGCCTTCTCCACATTGAGCATCTTGCCCCATAGAGGGAGGATCGCCTGGAAGCGGCTGTCCCGGCCCTGGGTGGCGGAGCCGCCGGCGGAGTCGCCCTCGACGATATAGATCTCGGTGAGCTCCGGGTTGGCCTCGTTGCAGTCCCGCAGCTTGTCCGGCATGGCCGCCCCGCCCAGGGCGGTCTTTCGGCGGATGGATTCTCTGGCCTTACGGGCGGCCTCTCTGGCCCGATTGGCAGTGAGGGCCTTATCCAGAATAGCCCGGCCCACAGCGGGGTTCTCCTCCAGATAGGTCTCCAGCTTTTCGGTGACAATGGCGTTGACCAGAGTACGCATCTCGCTGTTGCCCAGCTTTGCCTTGGTCTGACCCTCAAACTGGGCCTCGGTCAGCTTGACGGAGATAACCACGGTCAAGCCCTCCCGGCAGTCCTCGCCGGACACCTTGTCATCGTCCTTCAGCACCTTGATTTTCTTTCCGTAGGCGTTGAGCACGTTTGTCAGAGCGCGGCGGAAGCCCTCCTCATGCATACCGCCCTCAGGGGTATGGACGTTGTTGGCGAAGGACACCATCACCTCGCTGTACCCGTCGTTATACTGCATGGCCACTTCGGCCATGCTGTCCTCCCGGGCTCCAGACATATAGATGACGTCGTTGTGAAGGGGGTCCTTATTTTTATTCAGGAAGGTAACAAACTCCCGAATGCCGCCCTCGTAGCACATGTCGTCCTCTTGCTCCTGGCCAGGCCGCAGGTCCACGGTCTGGATGCGCAGGCCGGCGTTGAGGAATGCCTCCTCCCGCATACGGGTGTGCAGGGTCTCATAGTTATACTCCAGGGTGTCAAACATCTCCGGGTCGGGCTTGAAGGTGACGGTAGTGCCGGTGTGATCAGTCCTGCCCACTACCTTCATACTCTGGGTAATCTTACCCCGGGAAAACTTCATCTCATAGATCTGCCCGTCCTTGTGGACCTGGACCTCCAGCCACTCGGACAGAGCGTTGACCACTGAAGCGCCCACGCCATGGAGGCCGCCAGACACCTTATACCCGCCGCCGCCGAATTTTCCGCCAGCGTGGAGGATGGTAAAGACTACCTCTAGGGCGGGCCGGCCGGTCTGGGGCTGAATATCTACCGGGATGCCCCGGCCGTTGTCAGTGACGGTAATGGTATTGCCAGGATTGATGGTCACTGTGATATCCGTGCAGTAGCCCGCCAGAGCCTCGTCAATGGAGTTGTCCACAATCTCGTAGACCAGGTGGTGCAGGCCAGACTCGCTGGTAGAGCCGATATACATACCGGGGCGCTTGCGGACCGCCTCCAGACCCTCCAGCACCTGGATCTCAGAGCCACCATATTCGTGGTTGGTCTGGGTGGTGTTCAGCTCATTCAGTTCGTTTCGTTCTTCAGACATAATTTACCTCCGGTTTCATATGGTGGAAGGGTCAAGACGGGAGGGGCAAGAGGCGCTCTCTTTCCTCTCCTCTCTTGACTCTTCGTAATAAAAAAAGAAAATATCACTCAAAGGAATTTCGCTCTGCCCGGCTGACCAGGGCAGAGGGGGACAGAGAAGATAGATAGACCGTGGGAGGGGACTTACCGTCCCCCGCTAAAATAAAGGACCTGGGAAGGTCATCGGTAAGCCAGACAGACCGACCCTCCCGTTCTGCCCGCTCTAAAAATTCCCGGGTCTTATAGGCCCAGCTGGCGTTGTCCAAATCGAAAATGGCCAAAATTTCCCGGTGAGGAAGTACCACGGACTGGCCTAAATACAAGTACATAACAAACTCCCTATTTTCTCCTTGACCACAAAAATGCTGGCAGTTCATAAAATACACAGCCAACCATCCAAAAAAATGCAATAGCCGGAATGACGATCAGCTTTGCCCTCATATCTGCCCCTATGGGCAGATACCATGTAATCCAGCAAATCAAAAAAATAGCCCCGCTAACCAATAGAGATAATTTCTTCCCTTTTTTTCGGCCCCTTACAGACAACCAAAATTGAAGGGAATAGGAGAGCGCCGCCGGCCAGGCTACCAGTCCTAGGGCTACCAGTCCCCCATGTCCAAAGAGAGCTCCGCCGAACCAGGGGCTGGATAATTCCTGCCAATACGAAATAAGATTCCGCAGCACAGTACCTTCCTCCATGCAGCACATGATGAACTTTCTTATGAATCAAGCCCTGTCGGAGCCCTTTTAAATTAAAATCCCCGAACAAATTAAATTTTCTCTCTGGAAATTTTCCGCCGCCGCGATTTTGATTTGACGGCGCAAATACGCCGTTTTAGATATTCGTTACAATAGAGCCGTCTCGAATATGAAACACCCGACCACCCTCCAGCCCCTCCAGTTTTTCCTCCTCACAGCAGGTAATAAATACCTGGCCGCCACGGATACGGTTAAGAACAAAGGCCTGCCGTTTCGAGTCCAGCTCAGACAGCACGTCGTCCAACAGCAGGACTGGCCATTCTCCTGTCTCCTCTTGAAAGATCTCCCGCTGGGCCAGCTTCAGGGATAGGACCGCTGTTCTGGTCTGGCCCTGGGAGGCGTAGGTTTTAGCCAGCTGCCCACCGATGGATACCACCAGATCATCCTTATGGGGACCGGACAAGCACTGGCGGGCGTCCAGCTCCGCCTGGCGGTGGCTCTCCTGGTGGGCCAGTAGCTGGGGAAGGATCTCTCTGGGCTGTGCCATGGGGTCAGTTACCGTGGACACTGTTTCATAGGATAGTTCCAGCCGCTCCCTTCCGCCGGAAAAATCGGCGTGGATGGCCGGGGCGTGTTTCTCCATCCGGCGGATAAAATGGGCCCGGTAGTGGATCAGGATGGCCCCGGTCTGAGCTAGGCGCAGATTAAAGTCATCCAGGGTCTGAAGCAGAGATGGGTTCTCCGGCCAGTCTCGCAGAATGCGGGTCTTGTGGTCATAAAGGCGGTTATATTCTGCCAATGCCTGACTGTATCGAGGGCGGAGCTGGCAGATGGCCCCATCCAGAAACCGGCGCCGGGCGGAGCTCCCCTCCCGGATAAGATACAAGTCCTCCGGGCAGAACAACACCGTGGTCAGGATCCCGGCCAGCTCCCCGGCTGTCTTAAGGCGTACGCCGTTGGAAAAAAGCTGTCTGCCTCGGCCCCGGAACAGCTTGGCCTCCAAAGTGAACACCCGGTCCCGACTGGCCACCTCCCCTTTGAGAAAAGCGGAGTCTATCCCCATCATGATCATCTCTCTGTCATAGCGGGCCCGATGGGACCGGGCGGCGGAGAGGTAGGCGACTGCCTCCAGCAGATTGGTCTTTCCCTGGGCGTTGTCCCCATATATCAGGTTGACCCGCGGGTCAAAGGAGGCCTCCAGATGGGTATAATTTCGAAAAAAATCCAGCTCTAAGGCGTTTACGATCATGTAACCACCAATTCAAGGGCGTGGTCGATGGCCGCCCGGTCCCCGGGGCGGAGCTTTTTGCCCCGCATTTCGCACACCTCGCCGTTGACTGTCACCCGTCCCTCCTGGATGATAAGCTTGGCGTCGCCTCCGGTCTCCACCGCCCCGGCAAACTTCAGTAAATCCTGGAGCTTGATAAATTCAGTTTTTATTTTGACCTCATGAGATTCCATAGCGGCCTCAACTTTCTAAGGTTATTGTTTTGGCTTCCATACCGCAATTCCAGCAGCGATACAAGGCAGCAAAAAGATGGGGAGAGCAGCGTGTCCTGTCACATATCGATAAAAGCTCCAATGTTCTCTGGAATAAACATGCCCCAAGGTCTGATATACCAGAAAAAAGCCAGCAATCGCTACGATACAGACCAGGACCGTAATACCTGTCACAAGGCCCTGCTTTCCCTCTTTTTTACATAGATAGCTGGCTGAAATAAGAAGGATACAGGCAACATAGTGCCAAAATATCCAAAACACCAAGGGAATCCAGAATGAAAAGAGAACGAAAAATCCCACAAATCCCAATACATTGATGAAATAGGATTTATGCCTCTGCCAGAGCTCTGTTCAGCGGTTCTGTTTCATAGTGTCCTTCCTTTTGTTTTTTCGGGTCTTTAATTGGCCTTCAAACGGACGGGCAGCACCATATAAATAAACTTCTCCTCCCCCTCGGCGGGCAGGATGACACAGGGGGCCACACCGGAGGTAAACTCCATCCGGAGCTTGTCAGCGGGGGCGGCCTTCAGAGCGTCCATCAGATACTTGTTGTTAAATCCAATCTCCAGCCCGCCGCCGTTGCCGCTAATAGGGCACCGATCGGCGGTGTCGCCCAGGGCGGTCTTTGTCGTAATATCTACCACCCCATCCCCAAAAAGGCAGCGAAGGGGAGATTTCAGCTTCTCGCTGATGATAAGGGACACCCGGTCAATGGAGGACAAGAGTGCTTTAGCTTCCACTTCCACTTGAATCGTGTTATTTCGAGGAATGGCGTTCTTATAGGGCAGAAACTCTCCCTCCAGCCTGCGGCAGACCAGAAGGATATCCCCGGTCTGGAACAGGATATGCCGGGCTCCCTGGATAATGGTCACCTTTTCTTCCCCGGAGCAGATCTTTTCCACCTCGTTAAGAGCGGAGCCGGGGACCACAAAGGAGAACGCCTCGGCCCCGGTTTTTTCCTCTACATCTTCCCGGCGGAGTGCCAGACGATAACCGTCCACAGACACCACAGTGAGGCGGCTGCCCTCCACATCAAAGAGGGAGCCAGTATGGATCGGGCGGCTCTCGTTGTCGCTGACGGCAAAGAGAGTCTGGGCAATCATGGACCGGAGCACAGGCTGGCTCAACACCAGAGAGTTCTGCTGGTCCACTGAGGGCAGTTCTGGAAACTCCTCGGCATCGGTGCCCAGGATGTTGATTTCATACATCCCGCATTTGATATTGACCGAGTAACCCTGTGAGGAAAATACCACCACATCATCTGGCATTTTCCGGCAGGCCTCCCCCAGCAGGCGGGCGGAGAGAACCAGGGAACCCCCCTCCTTGATCTCCGCCGGTACCGTAGCCTGGATGCCAGTTTCCAGATTATAACCAGTCAGCTTCAGTTGTGCTCCGGCCTCGATGAGAATGCCCTCCATGGCGGGGATAGAGCTCTTAGCCGCCACTGCCCGAGAGGCCACGGTAACAGCGGAAGACAGCAGGGCCTTTTCACAGGAAAATTTCATATGGATTCCTCCGATCTCTTTCTCTCTCCCGGAAGGGGAGAGGACAGGATATATTTCGTAGTAGTTAGCCGTAGGAGAAAAAATTGTGGAAAGATGGCTGAAAGCTCTGGGGGAGTAAGAAAATAGCTTCCACAGGGGATGTGGATAGAGAAAAGCTCTTTTCCACAGAGAAAAAATTATCCACATTGGTCAACAGATAATCCACAAAAAAAGGTGGATAACTTATGTGTTCTCTGATTTTTTCAAGATCTCCTATGGGTCTATCTTCGCGCTTCTTTATTCGTACCGGCTGTTGATGTTGGCAGTGATGTCCTTGACGATCTCCGCCTTTTCCGAGTCGCTTTTGATGGACTCCTCGATTTGACGGATGGAGTGGATGACTGTACTGTGATCCCGGCCGCTGAACTCCTGGCCGATCTCGTCCAGAGAGAGGTTGGTCATCCTTCGGATCTGATACATAGCGATCTGGCGGGCCAACACGATGTCCTTGGACCGGCCTTGGCCCCGTAGAATGGTAGGTTCTATGTTGTAGAACTTGCATACCTCGTCAATGATAACATCCGCTGTGGGCAGGATATCCGACTTTTCCTTGAACATATCTTTTACCGCCCGGACCACGGTGTCCTTGTCCACAGTGGCGCCCATCAGATCCCGGTAAGCCATGATCTTGTTGATGGTCCCTTCGATCTGCCGCACGTTGGCGGTAATGTTCTCGGCGATGAGTTGGAGCAGAAATTCGGGCAGGTCCAGCCCCATACGGACAGCCTTAGTTTTAATGATGGCCATTCTGGTCTCATAGTCGGGAGGCTTGATATCGGCGGGCAGGCCCTGCTCGAATCGGGTCTGAAGTCGCTGGTCCAGCCGAAGCAATTCCTTTGGGGGGCGGTCAGAGGTGAATACGATCTGGTGCCCGGCCTCGTACAAGGTGTTGAAGGTGTGGAACATCTCCTCCTGGGTGGACTCCCGGCCGGCGATGAACTGAACGTCGTCCATCAGAAAGACATCCGCCTCCCGGTATTTCTCCCGAAACTGCTGATTGCGGCCCTCTCGGATGGCGGCTACCAGCTCGTTGGTAAAGGTGTCCCCCTTGATGTAGACGATCTTATAGTCTGGATGGTTGGCGTGGATGGTGTGGGCGATGGCGTAGAGTAGATGGGTCTTGCCCAGTCCGGATTCGCCGTAGATAAACAGCGGGTTGTAGCCCGCCCGGCCCGGAATATCGGCCACCGCCCGGGCGGCGGAGTAGGCGTATCGGTTGGAGGAGCCTACCACAAATCGCTCGAAGGTATAATCGCTGGTGCCGGGAAACAGGATATCCTGTTTGGCCGCGCTGGTATTCTCCAGCTCTTTTTCCGTCAGGACCACCACCTTCAGGTCCATAGAAAACAGTTCTTTCAGGGCTGCCTCGATCTTCGGAATATAGAGGGATTTAATCACGCTCTGAGTATAGTCGTTTGGGGTCGATATGGTAAAACTGTCCTCAGTGAGGGATACGGCTTTCGCGTCGTCAAACCATGTTTTGATGGTGGTAGGGCTCAGGCCTTGCTGCTTCATCAGTTCGATGACCTTTGCCCAGATATCGTCGGCAGGGTTCATTGGAGTCCTCCTTAAAACAGTCTGAAAACTTGGAAAGCGCCTTCCCCTGCACAGAGAAGGCGGCTGGTCGGTTTCATCGGGATGTTCCTGAAAATAGGATTTTCCATACTGAACATTATACCAAAATTGGGGCTGGACCGCAAGGATTTCCCTTTATTTTTATTTATAATGTAAGGGAAAAAAATAGTCCAATTTGTGTATAGGAAAGATATCTGACACAAGATGTAGAGATATGAGGAAAAAGAGAGAAAAAAGTTGACTCAGATGATAAAAAAGATGGTTGACATCAGGTCCCATCATCGTCTATAATGAGTAACGCTTTCCTGCAAAGGGGCTATTGTACCCATTTTTGCGGAAATACCGGCCGGGGTCTATCCGGCGCCGGAAAGAGCAGACCGCAGTTTCTTTGGAAACTGTTGTTGGGCCGGGAAAGCCGGCTTGAGATCAAATGAGGAGGTGTCCCCCATGCTTCGTACCTATCAGCCCAAGAAGCGCCAGCGTTCCAAGGAGCACGGCTTCCGCAAGCGTATGGCCACCCGCAATGGCCGCAAGGTGCTGGCTCGCCGCCGCGCCAAGGGCCGCGCCCGCCTGACCCACTGATGAGACTGGCGGGACCAGAGTCGTCCCGCAAAACCATCCTGGGATGAGCGGAAGACCGGATCTGATGCAGATGCGGTGAGAGGACACGATTTTATAGATCGGGCAGAAGGGGCGTGGGATCTGATCCCCCGCCCCAAACGCACATACGGAGATTCCTGTAAACCAATGGAGATGCCCTGGACAGAGGGAGGCGTATCATGAAGCACACCGTTTCATTGAAACAGAATCATGAATTCCGCCGCCTGTACAACAAAGGAAAAAGTGCGGTGTCCCCCTATTTTGTGGTATATTGCCGCAAAACAGGCCGGGACCAGAGCCGGCTGGGCATTACCACTGGCGTGAAGCTGGGCAACGCTGTGAAGCGCAACTTTGTCCGCCGCCGTATCCGGGAGCTGTACCGTACCAATGAGGAGAAGTTCCTCCCAGGTTTCGACATCGTGGTAGTGGCCCGGACGCGGGCCATCTTTGGCCGGTACAGGGAACTGGAGCGCAGTTTTCTCCAGCAGATGAAGAAGTTGGGACTTATGGCCCAGTCCGACAAAAAGGAGGACAGGCCATGAAATGGCTGCTCCTGAAGCTCATCCGGTCCTACCAGCGCAATATCTCGCCCCTGCGCCCCCCTTGCTGCCGCTTTATCCCCACCTGCTCTGCCTACGCCCTGGAGGCAGTGGAGAAATACGGCGCTCTCAAGGGAGGCTGGCTGGCCCTGCGCCGCATCCTTCGGTGCCACCCCTTCCACCGGCAGAGATCGATCCAATATGATCCTGTCCCGTAACGAGACCGGGCCCGCCGCCCCAACCTGATTTGTGGAGGTAACATTGTGGGTATCATACTAAAACCCTTTGCCTGGCTGCTGCTGACCTTTTATAATATCTTTAACAGCTACGGCCTGGCCCTGATCCTGTTCGCCATTGTGATTAAGCTCATTCTCTTCCCTGTTTCTCTGAAGAGCAAGAAGAGCATGATCCAGATGAATTTGCTCTCCGGCAAGATGCAGCAGCTGCAAAAGCAGTACGGCAAAGATCGGGAGCGCTATAACCTTGAGGTACAGAAACTTTACGAGCGGGAGAAGGTCAACCCCATGGGCGGCTGCCTGTGGTCCCTGATCCCTATGATTGTGCTCATCGCGCTGTATGGCATTATCCGCGAGCCGATCACCTACTTCATGAACCTGTCTATGGACCAGATTAAGGAAGTGGCCCAGCTGCTAAACTGGGATACCGTAGCGGTCACCCAGGGCTGGGTGACCCAAGCCATGATGGACAAGGCCGGCGGCGTCTTTGAGAACGGCGCCTATAATCAGCTGTATCTGCTGTCCCTGATCAATGACTCCAATCTGGCTTCGCTCCAGGCTGCCCTGGGTGAGGCCGGCAGCGGCTTATTTGTTATGAACTTCCAGTTCCTGGGTCTGGACCTGTCCCTCATCCCCACTTGGAAATTCTGGACCGGCGGCCTGAAATGGAGCTCGATCGGCCTGTTTCTCCTGCCCTTGGTGTCCACCGGAGTCTCCTTCCTATCCATGAAGGTGTCCATGGCCACCAACAAGATGAATACCAAGACTCAGAATGCCCAGATGGATCAGACGAATAAAATAATGATGTGGATGATGCCGCTGATGTCTCTGTGGATCGGCTTTACCGTTCCTGCCGGCCTGTCTGTCTACTGGGTGGCCCAGTATTTCGTCACCATGGCCCAGGAGGTCATCTGCGGCAGGATGCTGAAGAAGGACTATGAGGCTGCCCGGCTGGCCGCTGAAGAGCGGGAGCGCCAGGAGAAGGAAGAGGAAAAGCGCCGTAAGGAGGAGGCTCGTCTGGAGCGGGCCCGCCGCATCGAGGAAGAGAAGCAGAACAAGGGCAAGAAAAAGTCTGGTCAGAAGAAGAAAAAAGATGAGGAACCCGATCAGGAGGGCGTCAACAAGGAGGACAGCCGGGAGGGCATCCGAGCCTACGCCAGGGGCAGGGCTTATATACCCAGCCGATTTGGCGGCGTCACACCCTATCAGGATCCCAATATCCTGATCCGTGCCCAGATGGAGGCTCAGGCCGCCGCCAAGGGAAAAAAGAAGGGTCAGCCGGCCCCTGAGTCCCAGGCGGAACAGCCTGCCGCTCCCGTTCAGACGGAGCAGCCGGCGGCTGAAGCCCCAGCTCAGGAGGAGTTAGATGTCCAGTCCGCCCAGGCTGTGGAGGAGCATATGCCCTCTGCCGCTGAAGTGACCGAGGAAGCCGAGACTCAGGAAATCGAGGTCGAGGTAGAGGAGATCGAGGTCGAAGTGCCGGATGAGGACGAGAAGAAGGAGGGTATCTGACTATGATCAAGTGGATTGAGACCACCGGACGCTCTGAGGAGGATGCCATCTCCGCCGCCCTGTTCCAGCTGGGCCTGGACCGGGACGATGTGTCTGTTGAAGTGATTGAGCGGGCAAAATCCGGATTTCTGGGTTTTGGCAGCAACCCCGCCAAGGTCCGTGTGAGCTATGAGGTGGAGGATGGCTCTCCCAAGCCTATGATGGAGGACCTGCTGGAGGAGATTTCTGTCCGCCAGGAGGAGCCCAGACAGGTGGAGAAAAAGCCTCAGCCCAGGGAGGAGCGTGTGCTGTCTGCCGCTCCTGTCCAGGAGAAGGAAGAGGAACAACCCGCCGCCCCTGTGGAAGAGGAGACTATTTTGTCCGCTAAACCTGGCTGGAAGAGCCAGCAGCCCCGCCGGGACCGCCGGAATGAGGGTAAGCGCCGTCCCGCGCCTGGCCAGCTCCAGGAGGGAGATGAGGTGCTTATCAGCAGCAGGGAGCACAAACCCCTGCGGACAGAAACGCCCGCGGTCCCCGTATCTGAGGACGATGAGAAGGCCCAGAAGATTGCCACATTCCTCACCGGTCTGATGGAGCACCTGAATGTGCAGGCCGCTCCTGAAATTTTTGTCACCGAGGAGGGCAACTATAAGGTGCGTCTCCAGGGGCAGGATCTTGGGGCTATCATCGGCCGCCGGGGAGAAACGCTGGACGCTATTCAGCAGCTGACAAACTACGCCATCAATCATGGTCAGTCTAAGCGGGTCCGTATCCACGTGGACGCTGAAGGTTATCGCTCCAAGCGGGAGGAGGCCCTTCAGCGCCTGGCGGTGAAGGTAGCCGGCAAGGTGGTCAAGTACCGGAAGAATATGACTTTGGAGCCCATGAACGCCTATGAGCGCCATGTGATTCACACTGCTCTTCAGGACTATCCCAATGTTACCACCTACTCCACCGGTGTGGAGCCCAACCGCCGCACTGTGGTGGCCTATGCTCCCGGTCAGAAATAAGAGAATGCACGGGCGGCGGGAGAAATTTTCTCCCGCCGCTTTTTTTCAGTTGGAGGTGTCCCATGCCTACGCCTTTATATGACGCGGTGAAAAAGTACGCGGACCAAGAGCCTTTCCGATTCCATATGCCGGGGCACAAGGGAGGGCCTGTTCCCCTGATGGCGGAGCTGAAGTGGATGACCCCCATTGACCTCACCGAGCTGCCCCCTACCGGGAACCTGTACGAAGGGGGTGAGCCCTTTGCTTCCGCCCAGGCTCTATGGGCAAAGGAGTTTGGCTTTGAATACTGCCAATTTCTCACCGGCGGCTCTACCCAGGGCATCCACACCGGACTGGCCCTGTGTTGTCCGCCGGGGAGTAAAGTGCTAGTGGACCGAAACTGCCACCGGGCGGTGTTTAACGCCATGGCTCTGCTGGATCTGGAGCCCATCTATCTGGAGCGCCCTTGGCTGGGAGAGGAAAGCCTGATCGGTCCGATTTCCCCGGAAACTGTGGAAAATATGCTGTGCCAATGTCCTAAAATAAAAACAGTTTGTATTACTTCTCCAACATATGCCGGAGTGTTATCAGATGTTGGCGCAATTTCTCGTCTCGTTCACGCCCATGGTGGAAAACTTTTTGTAGACGGCGCCCACGGCGCCCATCTGCCCTTCCTAGGTCAGGCTCCCTTCTGGGAAGCGGATGGAGTTGTAGTGTCTGCCCACAAGACCCTTCCCACCCTGGGACAAGGAGCCCTGCTCTTTACCAATGGGATGGACCCGGACCGGGTGCGGCAGTTGGCCTCGGTCTTTGGCACCTCCAGTCCCTCCTATCCCATTATGGCCAGCATGGACACGGCCCGAGAGTGGATGGTCAAATGGGGACATCACGACTACCGCCGGACCGCTCTCCGGGTGGCACAGCTGCGGGAGCAATTCCCCTCCCTGAGAGAAAAAAAACTGTCACTGGACCCCACCCGCTTTGTTCTCAGCGTCCAGAACGGTCCCGCTTTTACCCGCGCGCTGGAGAAGCGCGGCGTTTATCCAGAGATGGAGGACGGGGGCCATGTGGTCTTTATCTGTACCCCCTTTGATAACAGCTTTTCCCTGAGTGCGCTGGAGAGGCGGCTGGAGGAGCTGCGGGAGCAGATGGGACCCTGTCCGCCCATTCCAGCTCCGCCTCTGCCGGAGCAGGCCATGTCTCCCCGGCAGGCTCTCTTTGCCCCCAGCCGGGTCTGGCCGCTGGAGGACTGTGAGGGGGAGGTGGCCGCCTGTCAGATTGCGCCTTACCCTCCGGGAGTACCAGTAGTGGCTCCCGGGGAGGTAATCTCAAAAAAATCGCTGGCCTATTTGAAACAAATAGGATATAATATAAAATCAGAGGTGCGGATTGCCGCCCTCTAATGGAGAATGTTCCCACAAGTGAGGAAGGTTATGGAATTTTCGGCCTTGGCTGGCAACGACAGGTTGAAGGAGCAGCTCTCCCAGCAGGAGAGCGGCCGCGGCCTGGCCCACGCCTACATTATTTCAGGTCCAACCGGCTCCGGCCGGCATACTTTGGCCCGGCTGCTGGCCGCCGCTATGGTATGCACGTCCGATAGCGGCGGCAGGCCCTGTGGAAAATGCTCCCCATGCAAAAAGATAATCGCTGGAATCCATCCAGATTTTGAGATTATTTCCGGCCCGGAGGAGGGCAAACCTATCACCGTGGATCAGATCCGAGCCCTCCGAAGCGACGCATATATACGTCCTAACGAGGGGGATCGGAAAATCTATCTGCTGGAAGGGGCAGACCAGATGAATGCCTCCGCCCAGAATGCCATGTTGAAGCTGTTGGAGGAGGGCCCTGGATATGCCGTCTTTCTGCTGTTGGCGGAGAACGGGGGGGGACTGCTTCAGACAGTGCGCTCCCGGTGCGAGGAACTGGTGCTGTCCCCTGTTTCTGTGGTCCAGTGCCAGAGCTGGCTGAAGGACCGCTTTCCCCAAAAAAGCTTGGAGGAGATCCAGGCAGCCGCCCTGGATTGTCAGGGTGTTCTGGGCCGGGCGGTGGACCGGCTGTCTGGGACCGACGAGAAAACCAGGACCAGAGAGGAGCAGGCGGACCGGCTGGCCCAGGCCGTGGAGGAAGGTACGGAGCTGCAGCTCTTTGAGGCGGCCATGGTTTTGGATAGGATGGACCGGGAGGAGCTGAACCGACTGCTGGACAGTCTGGAGGCGGCTCTAGGTGCCCGAATTGGTAGGAGCGGCGACCGCCGTAGATCCCTCCGGGGAGTAGAGCTGGTCCATCAGCTGAGGAGGGCCTCACAGCTCAACGCCAATTCCGGTCAGATGGCTGGCTGGTTATGTGCCGGGATGTTCATAAAGGAGTGAGAACTCCGGGAGCGGAGCAGGGAAAAGGCGGCACAGCCGCCGGCCCCGCGTATCCACTCTGGAGAGAAGAAGGAGAATCCCCTATGGTAGAGATCATCAGCGTCCGCTTTCAAAGCGGCGGAAAGCAATATTATTTCAACCCCGATGGACGGCAGTTCCAGATAGGGGACGGGGTCATCGTGGAGACCTCCAGGGGTACGGAGTACGGTGAGTGTGTACAAGCAAACTCTATGATCGATGAAATCGAGCTCACCGCCCCCCTGCGCCCGGTGATCCGGGTGGCCACGGAGGAGGATCGGCAGACAGTAGAGGCCAACCGAGAGAAGGAGAAGAAAGCCTTTTCCATCTGCCAGCAGAAGATTGCCGAGCATGGCCTGGATATGAAGCTGGTCAAGGCGGAGTACAGCTTTGATGGCAGCAAGGTGTTGTTCTTTTTTACCTCCGAAGGGCGGGTGGACTTCCGGGCGCTGGTCAAGGACCTGGCCGGGGCCATCCACGCCCGTATCGAACTGCGCCAGATCGGCGTGCGGGACGAGGCCAAGATGCTGGGTGGATTAGGCATCTGTGGAAAGCCCTTCTGCTGCTCCCAATTTTTGGATGAATTCCAGCCTGTGTCTATTAAAATGGCAAAGACGCAGAACCTGTCCCTGAATCCCACCAAGATATCGGGTACCTGTGGCAGATTGATGTGCTGCTTGAAGTACGAGCAGGAGGCATATGAGGACCTGGTGAAGCACGCCCCGAAGCAGGAGTCTTTTGTGGAAACTCCAGACGGAGCGGGCACTGTGTCCAGCGTCAACCTGCTCCGTCAAACAGTCCAAGTTCGGCTGGAGTCGGCACCGGAGACCCCCAAATGCTACCATAACTGTGAACTGTGTGTGATCCGAAATGGGAAGGGAAAGCGGCCGGAGGGCTATGTGGAGCCACCTTTGGAGCAGTTGGCCCAGCTGCGCCGTAAAGTAGAGGACGCCCCGGAGGAGAAGCGGGAGTTCAGCGGTGAGGGCTCCTCTCTGGCCGCCGCGCTGGAGGAGGTCTTCAGCCGCCGAGAGGAGAGCCAGACCCCACCCCCGCCCGCTGTGGAGCAGGAGGGGGGCGAGGAGCGCCGGGAACGCCGTCGTCGCCGCCGACCCAGAGGGGAGCGGCGTACCGCTGGAGAGCAGGAGGGCCGTACTACGGAGGACCGCCCCCGCCAGGAGCGGAAGGAGCAGCGGCCCCAGGAGATTCAGAGCGGCGAGGGGCAGCCCAAGTCCGCCGGGACCGAGGGGAGCGAGAAACGGAACAGCCGTCGCCGCCGCCGCCGACCTAGAGGGGGCAGCGGCCCCAGGAGTGAACAGCCCCAGGAGTGAGCTCTGCTCCCATCGCACTGTGGCAGAGAGATAGGGACCCGGTCTATTCGCGGAGAGGGCCGGGTCCTTGCTTTTGATTTGAGAAGAGGTGGAAAGGGATGGATGGCTTCCTCCATGCGCTGTCCGCTGTGTCAGTGCTGCTGATGCTCATGTCTGTGGGCTACTTTATGGGAGTCAAGGGCTGGATGACCACTAGGGAGAAGCGGTTTGTCAGCCGGTACATCGTTAACATCGCAGTACCATGCAACTGTGTGGTGGGACTGCTGGATAATCTGAGCCATAATGATTTGGCCCAGGCTGGACTTCTAGTGGCGTCTGGAGTCCTGGGAGTGGGGGTCACACTGCTGATATCTACCGCTGCCGCAGCCCTGCTCCATCTGCCGCGGAAGCGGTGGGGCGTCTTTGTGGCTATGGCCGGGTTGTCCAATACCCTGTTTATTGGCATCCCGGTCTGTACTCAGTTGTTTGGTCAGGTATGTATGCCTTATGTGATGCTATATTATCTGGCCAACACCATTTTTGTACAGTCGGTTGGGATCTTGCTTATTGAACGGTCGGGAGACAGACCGGCCTCTAGAGGCGGAGTGACCGGCTTTTTTTGGGACTTGGTGACAAAGCCGCCTATTCTTGCCCTTCTATTGTCCTTACTGCTCCTAGTAGCGGATCTGAAATTGCCGGAGCCGGTGATGCGGTTCGCGGAGTACATCGGGGATTCAGTTTCCCCTCTCGCGTTAATTTACTGCGGGTTTATTCTCTATGAATTGGGGCTGAAAAATTTGAGACTGATGCCCGGACTGCCTGTTATGCTGGTGATACGTCTGGGGCTTTCCCCGGTGATCTGCTGGCTATTCTGTATGCTGTTCGGTGTCAGTGGGCTGGCCCGGGATGTCTTTGTGGTGGAGAGCGCTCTGCCGGTGGTCAGCCAAGTTCCTGTGCTGGCTGGAGCCTATGGCGCAGACGAGGAGTACGCTGCTGCTGGAGCTTGCTTGTCCGTGCTAGTCTGTCTAGTGACGGTCCCCTTTTTAATGCTGGGTCTGGGATGAGGAGTGGACCCAGGACCAGTTCGGCACCAAATTGGTTGGCACTGAGTTTGAAAAATGGGTGGAATAAAAAGCCGGCGAGTATAATTACTCGTCGGCTTTCCTATTCTGGTTTAACACAGGCAGCGAATGGAGGGCCGACGGCCTAGGCTGCTTACAGCAGGCCCAGATTGTATTTCCAGCCCAGTACCCGCTCCACGGCCCGGTCCAACAGCTCCTGGGGGATGACATCGTCCTCCAGTGCCTGGAGGATCTGGGGGATCTGTTCCTGAAAGTCAGTGGTGACCAGCATATCGTTGCCAGCCAGCAGGGCCAGAACAGCGGCGGAGCCGTCAGCGGCATACTGATCAATGGCGTCCATGGCCAGGTCGTCAGTGAGCGCCACTCCCTCAAAGCCCAAGCCCTGCCGCAGCAGTTGGTGGACCGCTGGGGAGAGGGAGGCGGGGAGGTCCGGGTCCAGAGCCGCCATGATATTGTGGGATACCAGCACGGCGGTCATCCCATGGTTGGAGGAGGCCTGGATGCCGGCCTGGAAGGGGAGGAGATCCCGCTCCCAAAACAGCTCCAGCGGCCGTTGGTCCAGGGCGATGCCGGTGTGGGTGTCCACATTGTCTCCATAACCTGGGAAATGCTTTAGCACAGAGCCCATGGTATCCACTGACATCTGCTCTACCACCTGGGCGATGTAATCGCCGGTTTCCTCTACGCCCTGACCCAGCGTGCGGTCGTAAATAAAGTCATTGGGATCCGTGGACAGATCGGCCACCGGGGCAAAATTCACATTGATGCCAAGAGAGCGGAGCAGCTCGTCCTTTTCCTGTGTGTCAGCCAGGATAGCTTCTATCCCGCCCTGTTCATACAACGCCTGGGGGGACTGGAACCGTTGGGGCCGTAGTTTTGGGTTGGAGCTGACCCTGACCACAGTGCCCCCCTCCTCGTCCACGCCGATTAGCATAGGGATTTCCACAGCCGACTGGTAGGAGGCAATATCCTCCTTGACCTGCTCCGCGGTCTTGTCCTTAAAATCCCGGCCGAACAGAATATATCCCCCCAGATGGTACTGGCTGGCCAGAGCGGCTCCATCTTCCTGTGGGCAGCGGGCAAAGAAGATCTGCCCCACTTTTTCCTCCAATGTCATGGAGGAGAGGAGGCGGTCAATGGTCTCCCGCCGGGGGTCGGGGACTTCCTCTGGGGAGGTAGAGGGTTCGGTGGTTGAGATAGAGGGCCCCGCCGGGACGGCTGGCTCGTCAGGGCCTTCAGAGGAGGTCTCAGGCGCGGAGGTACAGCCTGTCAGCAGAAAAAAGAGTAGGAGCAGGGAGAGACATCGTTTCATGGTATGCTCCTTAACAGAATGTGGTACGCAGAGTGCCGATGCCCTGGATGGTCACCTCCACCCAGTCGCCCGGCTTTAACCAGCTCTTTTGGTCAGCGGGATAGCCGTGCATCACACCTTGGGGGGTGCCGGTGAAGATCAGATCTCCGGGCATCAGAGTAAAGTGATGGGACAGGTCAGCGATGATCTGGGCCAGGGGGAAGATCATGTCCGAGGTATTGGAGTTCTGCCGCACCTCCCCGTTGACCGTGCTGGAGATGTCCAGATGGTTGGGGTCCAATTCTCCGGCAGGGACCAGGCATGGGCCCACGGGGGCAAAACCGTCGAAGGTTTTGGACAGCACCCACTGGCCGCCCCGGGCAAACTGCAGGTCCCTGGTGGACAGGTCGTTGCCGCAGGTGTAGCCAAAAACATAGTCCAGGGCATCCTCCTCGGACACGTTCCGGGCGGGTTTTCCGATTACAGATACTAATTCTGCCTCATAATCATACTCTTTGTAATCTGGAATCAGCTTGACACAGTCCCCATGGGCAGCCAAAGCGTTGGAAAACTTGTTGAACAGCACCGGGGCAGGGGGGATGGGCAGATCACACTCCTTGGCGTGCTGACGGTAGTTCAGACCGATGCAAAAGATACGGTCTGTGCCAGTGACCACCGGGGCCAGGGGAGCGCCGGTAAAACACTGAGGGTCCTGGAGCAGGGGGGTCAGCAGCCGCTCCAGCTCGCCAGCGGGGAGGGCAATGGCGGCGGCCATATCATCTGGGACCGTGATGCCCAGGCGGGTGGCCTCGGCAGCCGCGTCTACCACCCCTCTTTCGGTCTGGAGTCCCAGGGCGGGCCTTCCATTGCGCCAAAATTGCACCAGTTTCATAAACGATCTCTCCTTTTGTATCAAATCAGGGGCAGTCCCGCGAAGGGCTGGCATCGGTGGCGGGACAGGGTTCCGGTACCACTATGGTAGCATATCTGCCGGGGAACGGCAAGGAGAACCGTAGAAAAGGCAGGTGGCCATCCATTCTACCGCTGAGAGGCCCAGAATCCGTGTATATTGCAGTAGGCGTAAGCAGCTTCCACCTGGTCACCGTCGGTTAGCAGAAACGTAGCCTTGGGCTCCTGACCGGGGACCAAAAAGCGGCACTGCCTACTGTTAGCACACTCCAGCACGATCCACTGAATATAGTGGACAGATAGCATGGGGTGGGGCTGAGTGCCCACATGGACAGTGACCTCGTTCCCGTTGATAGACAAGATGGGGACGTGGACCTCTGGAGAACCTCCACCAGAGCCGGAGGCCAGAGGCCGCATCCGCCGCCCGCAGGAGGAGATGGGGGCACCAAAGTTATTCAGAAAGGTGACGACCTCGCTGTGAGGGGAAACGGCGTAAAAATTCATTGTAAAAGGCTCCTTTCCCGTAATACTGAGATATTCTATGCGGTGGACCTGGCAGTGACCATAAAAAAACCGGAGTCCAATGTACCATGGGACTCCGGTGGATGCCAGGGGAGAGGCGATTTCTCCCCGGCGGTTTTTTCCATGTGGATAACAGCGACGGCTAGGGCACCTAATTGTTTGGCGTTTCTCTCTGCAAAATAGAATTTTGTGGATGACAGGACAGGAGAATCAGGCTTCCGGATCATCCTGTTCCCTGCGGGTGACAGCAATGCTCAAATCGTCCAGCTGCTTGTCATCCACAAAGTCCGGACAGGCCATCATTAGGTCAGAGGCGTTCTGCACCTTGGGGAAGGCGATGACGTCCCGGATGGAGGGAGCGCCGGCCATCAGCATACACAGCCGGTCCAGACCATAGGCCAGGCCGCCGTGAGGGGGAGCGCCGAACTTGAAGGCGTTGACCAGATGGCCAAAGCGCTCCTGAATGTCCTCCTCGCTGATACCCAGAGCCTGGAACGCCTTTTCCTGCATCTCCGGGGTGTTGATACGGATAGAGCCGCCACCCAGCTCGGTCCCGTTGAGGACGATATCATAGGCCCGGGCCCGGCAGTGGGCCTTGTCAGTCAGGATTTTGTCCTCGTCCTCCACCATGGGGGCGGTGAAGGGGTGGTGCATGGCCTGGTAGCGGCCCTCCTCCTCAGACCACTCGAACATGGGGAACTGGGTCACCCACAGGAAGCGGAAGTCCTTGGGGTCCAGGATATTCAGCTGGCGGGCCACCTCACAGCGCAGGGCGCCCAGGGCGGCCCATACCACGTCGTTTTTCTCGTCGCCTACGATGAGAATCAGGTCGCCGTCCCTGGCGCCGGCCCGGTCCAGAATGGCCTTGTTCTCCTCTTCAGTGAGGAACTTGGCGTAGGAGGAGGTCACTTGGCCGTCCACCATCCTTGTCCAAGCCAAGCCCTTGGCCTTATAGGTCTTGACGAAGTCCACCAGCTTGTCGATTTTCTTCCGGGGGAAGTCGGCAGCGTGACCGTTGACGTTGATCAGCCGGACGGAGCCGCCGCCTGCCACTGGACCGGAGAACACGCCGAAGCCGCAGTCCTTTACAATGTCGCTGATATCGGTAAGCTCAAAGCCGAAGCGCAGGTCGGGCTTGTCAGAGCCGAAGCGGTCCATGGCCTCCTGCCAGGGCATACGCTGGAAGGGGGTCTGAACATCCACGTCTAGGATCTCCTTGAACACCCGCTTCAAAAAGCCCTCCTGGATGGACATGATATCGTCCTCGTTGACAAAGGACATCTCCAGGTCAATCTGGGTAAACTCAGGCTGGCGGTCGGCCCGCAGGTCCTCGTCCCGGAAGCACCGGGCGATCTGGAAGTAGCGGTCAAAGCCGGACAGCATCAGCAGCTGCTTGTACTGCTGGGGGGACTGGGGCAGGGCGTAGAACTTGCCAGGGTGTACCCGGGATGGGACCAGATAGTCCCGTGCGCCCTCGGGGGTGGACTTGGTGAGGACGGGAGTCTCAATCTCCAAAAAGCCCTGCTCGTCAAAGTAGTCCCGGCAAATCTTGGTGATCTTGTGGCGGGTGGCGATGGCCGCCTGCATCTCCGGGCGGCGCAGGTCCAGATAGCGGTACTTCAGCCGCAGCATATCATTGGCCTTGGAGTGCTCCACAATCTCAAAGGGAGGGGTCTCGGACTTGGCCAGCAGGCGCAGCTGGGTGACATAGACCTCGATATCTCCGGTGGCGATCTTGTTGGTCTTGGACTCACGCTCCCGCACCAGTCCGGTGGCGGCCACCACAAACTCCGCCCGGAGAGAGGCGGCCTTTTCAAAGATGGCCTTGTCGGTGCTGTCGTCGAAAGACAGCTGGACCAGCCCGGTGCGGTCCCGCAGGTCCACGAAGATCAGGCCGCCCAGGTCCCGCTGGCGCTGGACCCAGCCGCAGAGGGAAACCGTCTTGCCGACATCGGACAGGCGCAGGTCCCCGCAGTAGTTGGTGCGGTGAAAGTTCTGAAGGTTATCCATAAAAATCAACTCCAATTTGTATTATTCAAAATTAAAATTGCAAAAAGTATATCATCAAGCGCCGTTTTGGCAGCTTTCCAGAAAGGCGATGACCTCCTGTTGAAATTCCTGGTTGCCATCGGGGAGATAAGTCCTGGATTTGCCAGGGAAAGCCAGGGGGTTGACTAAGATCAGGTTGCCGGGGAGGATGAGTTCCATGTGGCGGCCGCCGGAGTGGAAAAAGACCCGCGCATGAGGGTCCAGGGTGATTTGAACGGTGTCCTCCGGGATCCCGATATTTTTTCCGGGGACTTGATAAGTCGTACTGGAGAGCAGGTCCAGCAGTTCATGGAACTGCCCGGTGGTCAAATCAAAGCAGAGTGCGTTTTCCCGGTCGGAATAGTCCATCTGTACGTCGCAGGCCTCAATGTCCTCTGGGGAGAGAGGAAGGATATCAGCCAGAGTCTGGGGCCGATAGTACCAGCTGCGCCATCCAAAGAAAAGGGCGGCCAGAACGGCCAGCACAGCCCCGGCGATGAGAAATTGCTTCAACTGGTTTTTCATCATGGCAGCACTCCTCTCTGTGATTCGTGATGGATAGGGGAACGGCTGCGTTCTATGGGGTTTGGCCGGCGCTGATCTTCTCCAGCTGTTCCCCCAGCGAGTGGGGCGGAAGGGGAAGAAAGCGGTTCCACCTCCCTGGCGCTGAGGCCGGCAGCCAGAGAAAGGTGCCGTCCCAGTAGGCCATGCACTCCGGGGTACAGCTGGAAAGATAGTAAACTGCAATCCCGCCGTCCGGGGCCCCGGGCAGGGAGGGGAAGGGGAGATAGTTCTGTCCCTCATCAAAGGTGACAGGGGTATCGCTGAAACCGGGGAAAGTACCCTGGCGAACCACAGTGAAAGAATCTGTCGGTATTGCGGGCGGCTCTATATCATAGCCCTGAAAAGCATTGTCAAAGGTAGTCTGCCCCATCACACAATATAGCGTTCCGGCAGCCATGACAAGTACCAGGATGACCAAAGAAAAAATGGCTTTTTTCTTCATCTTCTTACTCCTTTCGTATCTCCAGGAGTGGAAGGAGCAGGGGAGGAGAGGTCACTCCCCTTTGTCCCGGATGGGCGTGCCCTGGGTCAGAGCTTCCAACCCACTTTGGATATGGGCCACGGCCTCAACGGAGGGCAGCTTCACCTGCTCGCCGGTACGCAGATCCTTGACAGCGGCCACGCCGGCGCGGATCTCGTCCTCTCCCAGAAAGACGACATAGGGGATAGCCAGCTTATCGGCATAGGAAATCTTCTGCTTGAATTTTTTCTGTTCCCCGTGGATTTGGGTACGGATACCGGCATCCCGCATGGTGGTGGCCAAAGAGATGGCGGGGGAGAGGTCCTCGGTCATGGGCAGGATGAGCACGTCGGCGGGGGCGGTGTTCAGATCCTGATTCAGATAGCCCTGATCCTCCAGAACGAAGAACAGGCGGGTCAGGCCGATGGAAATTCCAACTCCGGGGAGTTGTTTATCGGTATAATATTCCGCCAAGTTATCATATCGGCCGCCGGAACAGATGGAACCGATTTCCGGATGGTCCAGCATGGTGGTCTCGTAGACGGTTCCGGTGTAGTAATCCAGCCCACGGGCGATGGTCAGGTCCACGGCAAAGTGGCTCTCCGGCACGCCAAAGGCGGCCAGGTACTTTGTGACGGTCCGCAGTTCGTCCAGTCCAGTGTCAAAGAGCGCGTGACGGCCCCGATAGCCCTCCAGAGCGGCAAGGACTTCTCCGTTACAGCCCTTGATGGCGATGAATTTCAGGATCTCATCGGCCTGGTCCTGGGTGAGGCCGATGTCCTCCCCAGTGAGGAGGGCGGCTACCTTCTCCCCGCCGATCTTGTCCAGCTTGTCCACGGTACGCATGATGTCTCCGGACTTGTCTGTCAACCCCAGCATGGCGTAAAAGCCATTGAGGATCTTCCGGTTATTCACCCGGATCTGGAAGCGCCGCAGGCCCATTTTGGAAAAGGCCTGATAGATGATGGCGGGGATCTCCGCCTCGTTGGAGATGTCCAGTTTGCCATCGCCAATAACGTCGATGTCCGCCTGATAGAACTCCCGGAATCGGCCCCGCTGGGCCCGCTCTCCCCGATAGACCTTGCCAATCTGGAAGCGGCGGAAGGGAAAGGTGAGCTGGCCATAGTTTTGGGCTACATACTTGGCCAGGGGAACGGTCAGGTCAAAGCGGAGGGACAGATCCGTGTCCCCCTTCATAAAGCGGTAGATCTGTTTTTCTGTCTCTCCTCCTCCCTTGGCCAGCAGCACCTCGCTAGACTCGATGAGTGGGGTATCCAAGGGGGTGAAGCCATAGAGAGAGTAAGTTTCGCGCAGAATGGCCGCCATCCGCTCAAACTGGGCTTGCTGCGGAGGCAGCAGCTCCATAAAGCCGGACAGGGTGCGGGGCTGTACTTTGCTCATGGTATCAAGATCCTTTCTTTGGTGGAAATGAAGTAATGGGATTGGCTGGTTAGAATAAAAAACACGCTCTCCTCCCATGATTGGGACGAGAGCGCGGAACGCTTCGTGGTGCCACCCAATTTCAGACGCCTCCGGCATCCCTCTGACCTTCTGTTGCGGGAAGGGGACCGCACCCGTCTCCGGGCCCGCTGGTGGCACTGTCTTCTCCGGAGCCGGACCCTAGGGCCCTCTCAACCAAGGGGCCCCTCTCTGTTGGGCGACATACCGAATACTAATGAGCCGTCATCACGGTGATTTATCGATCTTACCCCAGCGGGGAAGAAAAGTCAAGCCTTATAGGGCAAAGGGGACCCGATTGGGATTCATGCCCTCCCGCCAGTCCAGGTCGCCCCGGGCCAGCCCGTGAATGAGCAGCTCGGCGGTGGCCACGTTGGTGGCCATGGGCACGGAGTGCTGGTCACACAGCCGGGAGATGTAGAGGACGCTCTGATCCATCTCGTTATCCAGAGGCGAGTTGAAGAACAGCACCAGGTCAATCTCATTATAAATGATGCGCTGGCCAATCTGCTCGATCCCACCATGCTCATGGGATAAAAACAGGTTGACGGGCAGGCCGGTGGCCTCCATAACCATGCGGCCGGTGGCGTTGGTGGCGCATACCGTATGCTTGGACAGGATGCCGCAGTAGGCGGTGCAGAACTGGACCATCAGATCCTGCTTTTTGGTATGGCTCATGATCGCGATATTCATAAGGCGTTACCTCCTTCTCCGGCGGAGACTTTGCCGCCAGGCTTTGTGGGGCCAACGTAAAATACTGATCTATTTTTCCGTAGGCCGCCCTGTGGAAACGGACCCCTGTAGGCGGGGTATTTCCATTATACTTCTTATTTTTCCTGGCCAGGGGCGCGTCTTGGCCAGGGGGGTTACCGGATGCGCATGATGGGAACCTGATTGCCGTCCAGACGGAGGGCAATGTTCCAGCAGGCCAGGGCGGCGCCCCGTCGCCCCTGGGCGGTCAAGGGCTGGCCCAGGTTGGCGGCCAGCATGACCTGATCGTCCTCCGGCACCACCCCAATCAGAGGCAGGCCGGCGGTGTTCATGGCGTCGTCGATAGTGGCCCGCAGCTTCCGGAGGAGCTTGGGCTGGATACGATTCATGATCAGGTGGACCTGGCGGATACTCTCCAGCTCGCAGACTGTACGCTGGGCGTCCCGCAAAGAGGAGGCATCATTGGTAGCGATGACCAGAGCTCGGTCGGCTCCGCAGATGGCCAGCCGAAAGCCGGCCCCCAGTCCAGCGGGGGAGTCAATGAGGATGTAGTCATATTGCCCCCGGGCGGTATCCAGCATGGCCCGGACCTTGTCGATGGTCAGACTGGGGGACAGGGACATAGGGGCAGTGAGTAGGGACAGCCCCTTCACATCGGGGTGGTCCACAGCCCCTCTCGCCAGGGGACAGCGGCCCAGCGCCACGTCAGAAAAGTCCATCAGGGCCCGGTCACTGAGACCAAGGGTGATGTCCAGATTACGCAGGCCGATGTCCATGTCGATACATAGTACCGTGTGGCCCATCAGAGCAAGGGAGGCGGCTACGCCGCCGGTGATGGAGGTCTTTCCAGTCCCTCCCTTCCCGGAGGTGACGGCAATGACAGTTCCCATAAAAACCTCCTAACTCACCAAATCAAGTGTACCCACAATTTGGGATTTCGTCAACTATTTCACAAAAAATTTTCGTCTAAAACCTGTTTTTTTTAGGCCTTTTCGTCAGAGCGGCTCTTTCTGAATTTTTGCCCAGCGCCGGGGATAGCCCTTGAGCGTTGGAGCAACCTTTTCGATGGCCACAACCCGGTGGGTGATCTCTGTGCCGGGAATTTGATAGTCCGCCTGGTCCCGGACCCGGCCACCCAGCAGCTTGATAGCATGGGCGGCGCCCTCCACTTCAGGGCCGCAGTCCACCGATTTCATGGCCAGGAACACGCCGCCCACTTTCACAAAGGGGAGGCACAGCTCGGCCAGCAGCCGCAGGTCGGCCACCGCCCGGGCGGTAACAAAGTCAAAGGAGTCCCGAAAGCCTTTAACCAGGGCCTGCTCCTCGCTTCGGGCGTGGATGGCCGTGACACCGGACAGACCAAGCTGCTCCGACACCTCACGGAGCCAGCGGACCCGCTTGCCCAGGGAGTCCAGTAAAGTAACCTCCAGGGTGGGGCAGAGGATCTTTAAGGGGAGACCGGGAAATCCGGCTCCGGTACCTACGTCAAGAAGCGTTTTCCCCTCTAGGTGGACGTAGTTGAGCAGGGCTGCGCAGTCCAGCATATGCAGCCGGGCCACCTGGTCGGGCTGGGTAATGGCGGTCAGGTTCATGACCTGGTTTTTTTCCAGCAGCGCCCGGCCGTAGGCCTCCAGCAGCTCCGGTGCCTCCGGTGGGACTCGTTGGGACAGGCCCAGCTCCTCCAGGCCGGCGGCGATGATATCACGCATGGTTGCTTCCTCCAGAATCAGGGATCAGAAAACTGACGCAATGATGCCGAACCCGCTGAAGTTTGACAGCAGGCCCACAATGCCGATGGGCAGAGTGGCCAGGGCAGCCAGCCAGCACAAAATAGCCAGCAGGATGGCGAGCCATTTGCGTGGCCGACCAGTGGACCGCCAGCTCACCAGAGCCAGCGCCCCCAAGCCGATGAGGCCGGGAACGGTGAGCAAGGGGGCCAGATTACCCAAAGTAGTGCCGGTGTAAAAGTAGTAGGTGGTCAGGGCTAAGAGGATGAGCACATAGGCCAGGGCGATCCAGGCCATGGTCCTTTTCAGGGGAGAAGCGGGGGTATATCCCCGGTCCTCCCCTTTATGCTCCTCCGGGAGCTTTTCCTCGGACATTTTAGGATCTCTCCTTTAATAAGTCACGGATCTCGGTGAGCAGCTTCTCCTCGGCGCTGGGCTCCGGGGGAGCGGGCTCCTCGACGGGGACCTCCTCCGGCTTCTTATGGAGCCGGTTGATGGCCTTGATGACACAGAAGATGGCGAACGCGATGATGATAAAGTCCAGGATCACCGAGATCAGGTTGCCGTAGTTGATGGCCAACTCGGGGGTGACGACAGTGCCTTGGGTATCGATCACCGCCTCGTTGAGGACCAGCTTCCAGTCAGAGAAGTCTATGCCGCCGGTAATCATGGAGATTAGGGGCATGATGATGTCATTGACCAGGGAAGTGGAGATCTTGCCAAAGGCGCCGCCGATGACCACGCCGACGGCCATGTCCATTACATTGCCCCGCATAGCGAAGGCCTTGAATTCTTCCAAAAATTTTTTCATGCCTGCTTTCCTCCTATCTGCTGAATGGGCCTACCGGAAAGGGGAGAACCTGGAAACCGTTGGGCCGCAACGGTTTGAAGCCTGCGACCCGTCTGGAGCCATTTTCGGCGGTCCAAATGACTTGGGGTAGGGTAAGACGTGCTGTAAATCGCTCCAGAACGGTCAATACAAATTGTAATATATAATAAAAATATTGCAAAATAGAATATCCCAATCGCTAAATTACTTTTCAGGCACCATGACTTCCAGACCACCCATGTAAGGACGAAGGACCTGGGGGATGACCACGGAGCCATCGGCCTGGAGGTTGTTTTCCAGGAAGGCGATGAGCATACGGGGCGGAGCTACCACTGTGTTGTTCAGTGTGTGGGGCAGATAGGTGCCCTTTTCCCCCTTGACCCGCATCTTCAGGCGGCGGGCCTGGGCGTCACCCAGATTGGAGCAGGAGCACACCTCAAAATATTTTTGCTGGCGGGGAGACCAGGCCTCAATGTCACAGGACTTGACTTTCAGGTCGGCCAGGTCGCCGGAGCAGCACTCCAGCTGTCGCACGGGGATGTCCAGGGAGCGGAAAAGCTCTACGGAGTAGCGCCACATCTTTTCGTACCAGTCCATGGAGTCTTCAGGCCGGCAGACCACGATCATCTCCTGCTTCTCAAACTGGTGGATGCGGTAGACACCCCGCTCCTCGATGCCATGAGCGCCCTTCTCCTTGCGGAAGCAGGGGGAGTAGGAGGTGAGCGTCTGGGGCAGGGATTCCTCAGGAATGATTTGGTCAATAAATTTGCCGATCATGGAGTGCTCGCTGGTGCCGATGAGGTACAGGTCCTCCCCCTCGATCTTGTACATCATGGCCTCCATATCAGTCTGAGACATGACGCCCTCCACCACGTTGCCATGGATCATAAAGGGAGGGATACAGAAGGTGAAGCCCTTGTTGATCATAAAGTCTCGGGCATAGGCCAGCACTGCCTCATGCAGCCGGGCGACGTCTCCCAGCAGATAGTAGAAGCCGTTGCCCGATACCCGGCCGGCGGCGTCCATGTCGATGCCGCGGAAGGACTCCATAATTTCAGTGTGGTAGGGGATAGGGAAGTCCGGTACCTTGGGTTCCCCAAACCGCTCTACCTCTACGTTGGCGGAATCGTCGGGGCCAATGGGGACGGAGGGATCGATGATGTTGGGGATTTGAAGCATGATCTTGCGGATCTGGGCGGCCAGCTCGGTTTCCTTGGCCTCCAGCTCCGCCAGACGGTCGGCGTTGGCCTTGACCTGGGCCTTGACCGCCTCCGCCTCCTCCAGCTTGGAGGGATCTTTTTTTGCCTGACCCATGAGCATACCCACTTGTTTGGACAGGGCGTTGCGGCTGGCGCGGAGCTCATTGGCCTCGCTAACGGCGGCCCGGTTCTCCTCGTCCAGGGCAATGACCTGATCAACCAAGGGCAGCTTGGCCTCCTGGAATTTCTTTTTGATATTTTCTTTGACGGCATCGGGGTTCTCGCGGACAAATCGAATATCTAACATTTTATACGTTCTCCTTTATTTAAGTGTAATGTTTCACGTGAAACGTTCCAGGGGGAAAGTCAGTTTGATAAGGAGTGACTTGGCGGGCTTTCCTGATCCAACGCCCATGTCTCTAGGTCACAAAACAGATCTCCCTGGCGCTCGGCCTCAGCTTGAGGGTAGAGTAAGTGCCCTAATAAAGAGCCTCGTAAATCTCCAGATAGCGGTCATAGGGAGAAAAACGGCCATTGTCAGTGGTGCTCTCCTTAGGGAGATAGTCTTTCAGCGGTGTCTGCCCATTTTCTGTGGCTTCCATCTCCTGAATTAACTCACGACAAAGGGAATAACGCCCCCGAACATAGGCCTCGTCAATCTGCCAGAAGTGGTCTAGGGCGCGGCAGGTTTCAGAGAGCACATGTTCCTGGTGGCTGATAACATCAGGCAGCACATCTAACTGGTCATTGGCATCCGCCAACTGTTCCTCCAGGTCCGCTACCTGCTCCTTCAACTTCGCATTCTCCTCGTACAGGGTATCCAACCGCTGAACGGCGGATGCGGACTGCTGAAGGCTGTCGATTTGCTCCTGGTTTTGCTCCAGATAACTCTGATATTGCCGCCGCTCCATCATGAAAGAGTACAGCAACAGCAAGAAGGCGGCGGCAAAGAGGATGGCTATATATTGGAATACCGACCGCTGGCGGCGCTGCCGCTGTCCCTTGGTCATGGGTTTGTCCCCACGTTTGGCGGGAGAGGGGGGGAGATCCTGTGAATCAGGCTGGGGGGCCTGTCCTACCTGCTGATCTTTTTCCTCATCCATTCCCACCACCTCCTTCCCGGTGGAGGCTCTGAAGCAGGGTCAAGAGAGCTTCCAGGTCCTGGTCATCATAGTACTCCAGCTCGATCCGGCCCTTTTTTCCTTTGTGGGCGATCTTCACCTTCCGGCCCAGCCGGCCGGATAGGTCCTTTTCCAGATCTCCCAGGTAGAGGGAGAGGTCGGGGCCGACGGCCTTCGGCTTTTCATTACGCTCCTTTTGAAGAGCCTTGACCAGCGCTTCGGTCTGGCGCACAGAGAGCTGACCCTCCGCTACCCGCTGGGCCGCCTCCTTCTGAATGGCGGCGGTGGGGGCGCCTAGAATGGCTCGGGCGTGCCCGGCGGAAAGAATGCCCTCCTCCAGAAGCGCCAGCACCTCATCCGGCAGAGCCAGCAGGCGCAGAGTGTTGGCGATGGCGGGCCGGGACTTGCCCATCTGTTGAGCTACCTGCTCCTGGGTCAGACCATATTCATCCATCAGGACCTGATAGCCTCGAGCCTCCTCGGCCGGATTCAGGTCCTCCCGTTGGAGGTTTTCAATCAGGCCCAGCTCCATGACCTTCCGGTCATCCGCCTCAATAATGACGGCGGGCACCTCGGCCAGCCCGGCGGCCTTGGCCGCCCGCCACCGGCGTTCACCGGCGATAATCTGATAGTAGCCGGAGGACAGCCGCCGAACCGTAAGGGGTTGAATAATGCCGTGGACTCGGATAGATTCAGTGAGATCGGCCAATGCCGCCTCGTCAAATCGCTTTCTAGGCTGGTTCAGTCCCGGCTCGACCTGGGAAATGGGCAGGGATACAGAGCCCTCGCCTTGGGGCTGGAGGTCCGGGTCGCCCAGCAGGGCGTTAAGACCACGGCCCAGCCCCAGTTCTTTGGTTCGTTTTGCCATAATAAACTCCTTTTCCAGAGTAAAACATCGGGTGCGGAGAGGAACGATATTGATTCATAAGAGCCGGACGACCACACAGCAGAACCTCGAAAGCTCCGCTTTCCGTACTCTTTTATAAGGTTAGCGCTTGGACGCGATCTCATCCGCCAACAGGCGGTAGGCCTCCGCGCCCCGAGAATAGGGATCATAGGCGGAGATGGGTCTGCCGTGGCTGGGTGCCTCGGAGAGGCGGACGTTTCGAGGGATGACGGTGGCGTATACCTGGCCAGGGAAGTGGCGCTTGACCTCCTCCGCTACCTGAAGGGAGAGGTTGGTACGGCTGTCGAACATGGTGAGCAGAACCCCCTCCAGAGTGAGGGCGGGATTCAATCCCCGCTTGACTAACCGCACTGTGGCCAAGAGGTCGCTAAGCCCCTCCAGGGCATAGTATTCGCATTGGACCGGGACCAACAGGGAGCCGGCGGCACACAGGGCGTTGACAGTGAGCAGCTCTAGAGAAGGGGGACAGTCGATAAATATATAGTCATAGTCCCCGGACAGGGCGTCCAGGGCGGTTTTCAACAGTCTCTCCCGGTTGTCGATGGCGATCATCTCAATGCCCGCTCCGGCCAGCGCCTTGTTAGAGGGGAGAACATCGCCATATCTGGTCCGGACCACTGCTTTGGCCGGCTCGGCCCCATTGATCAGCACATCGTAGACATTGGGAGAGGCGGTGTTCTTATCTACACCCATGCCGGAGGTAGAGTTGGCCTGGGGATCGAAGTCGCATAGCAGCACCCGCTTGCCCAGGTCATGGAGGGCGGCCGACAAGTTGACAGCGGTGGTCGTCTTGCCTACTCCGCCCTTTTGATTGACGACAGCGATGATCTTGGCCATGAGCGCCTCCTTAGCAGCGATGAAAATGCCCCCGAAGGGGCGGTACAGCATCTTATTATATCAATCGGGCACCGGGATTTCAACTGCTTTTCCGCTTTTTCTCTGTCCTTTCCCACAAAAAATGAGTGCCTAATGTTTCACGTGAAACATCAGGGCCATCTGGGCGCAAAAACCCCGTGGGCTCAGGATCAAAAGCCCACGGGGCAAAAAGGGGGGAGGGCGTCATGTGGCCCTTCGGGGAATATGAATGGTAAGTAAAATCTCCTCGTCGGTGTCCTCTCTGCGGCAACAGGCGTTGACGCCGGCAGAGCGCATCAGATCCAGACTACGGCTGATGGTATTTAAAAACAGCCGGACATCCTTGACAATAAACGTGGGTTTCTTTTTAGGGCCGGAGGAGGGAGAGGAGAGCATGGCCTCCACCATACTCTCTGTCTGGGCCACGGTCAGGGAACGCTCGGTCACCTGCTGCGCCGCTTCCCGCTGCTGGGCCGGGTCCTCCAGACGGAGCAGGGCGCGAGCGTGACGCTCGGTGCATCCACCTTCCCGCAGGATTGTGAGGACCGCCGGGTCCAGCTTCAGCAGCCGGAGCTTATTGGCCACAGCGGACTGGCTCTTACCCAAACGCCGGGCGGCTTCATCCTGGGAGATGTGATAGGTGTCAATGAGTTTACGCAGGGCGAGAGCCTCCTCCCAAAAATCCAGGTCACGCCGCTGGAGATTCTCCACCAGGGCCAGCAGGGAGGAGGACTGACCGTCTGTCTGGATGGATAGGCAGGGCACTTCCCGCAGACCGGCTAGCTTGGCCGCACGCAGCCTCCGCTCGCCAGCCACCAGCTCCCAGCCGCCCTCCCGGCGGCGCACAGTAAGTGGCTGTAAAATACCCATAGACTGGATGGAGTCAGCCAGTTCCTCTAGTTCGGGTTGGGAAAACAACGTGCGGGGCTGGTCAGGATTGGGGAGGATTGAGTCCACAGGGAGGAATAGGACACGCCCGCTGTCGAATATACCTTTTTTGGGCAGCAGCCGCATGATAGGTACCGCCTTTCTGTCAAGTTCTCACACCCATATTCTACCAAAATATGGTAAATAATAGGTCGAAAACACAGAGGGGCAGAAAAAAATCCGTAAAAATTTCAGAGGGAGGGTCAAAGGCTGACTGAATAGATAAAAAATGAATGATTGATATGGGGAACTTGCACAATTATAAAAGGAGAGGAAGAGAATACCTTGTAAATTCAAAGCGAGGTGTATATAATGAAAGCAGAAGAAAAAGTGCTGTAAAAAGCGGGGATAAGGGAAATAAGAGGAAGGAGAGAGGGAGAGGGCCGGGTCCAATGCCGTTGTATGTATGATTACGGCCGTTTTATTTCTGGAAAATCCTTGCGAAAGTATAAGGGAAGATAGGGAAGGAGAAGGAGAATTATGAAAACAAAAAAACTGCCTCTTGCCTTTTGGATCTTTGTCGGCTTAGTGGCTGGTATTGCCGCGGGCCTGATACTGATGGCGGTCCCTGACGGAGGGCAGATCGCCATTGGCTATATCAAGCCCTGGGGCGACATCTTTTTGAACCTGCTGAAATTTATTGTAGTGCCTATCGTCCTGTTTTCCATCGCTGCCGGAGTCATCTCGATGCAGGACATCAGCCGCGTGGGTTCGGTAGGTGGCAAGACAGTGGTATATTATATGTGTACCACAGCCTTTGCGGTGGTGCTGGCCCTAACGCTGGCCAGCGTGGCGAAGGGGGCCGGCCTCTTTACGACCTTGGAAACCAGCGGCCTGAGCTATGAACCCCCAGCGGGAAAAAGCATTATGTCGGTCATTGTGGATATTTTCCCCGCCAACCCAATCACGCCGTTGGCCAACGCCTCTATGCTCCAGGTTATCGTCATTTCTTTGCTGCTGGGCTTCGGTATCCTGCTGGCCGGAGAGAAGGGGCTGGTGGCCGCCCAGATTGTGGACAGTTTCAATGAGGTGTCCATGAAGATTATGGACCTGATTATCAAGTTGTCTCCCATTGGTGTAGCCTGCCTGATCTGTCCGGTCATCGTGGAAAACGGCCCGGAGATCCTAGCATCCCTAGTGGCGGTGCTGCTAGTGGCCTATGTGGGGTACATCCTTCATGCCGTCCTGGTCTATTCCCTAACCGTGGGTACCTTGGGGGGAGTGTCCCCTCTCAAATTCTTTGCTTACATGGCCCCGGCTATGATGATGGCCTTTTCCTCCGCGTCTTCAGTAGGGACGCTGCCCTTTACGCTGGAGTGTTCCGAGCGGCTGGGTGCCCGGCGTGAGGTGGCCTCCTTTGTCCTGCCCCTGGGGGCCACCATCAATATGGACGGTACTGCCATCTACCAGGGCGTCTGTGCCATCTTTATCGCCACGGCCTTCGGCATTGATTTGAGCCTGGGACAAATGGTCACCATAGTGCTCACCGCTACCCTCGCCTCTATCGGTACCGCCGGCGTACCAGGGGCGGGCATGGTCATGCTGGCCATGGTTCTTCAAAGCGTCAATATCCCCATCGAAGGTATCGCTCTGGTGGCCGGGATCGACCGGATCTTCGATATGGGCCGTACTACAGTGAACATCACTGGCGACGCCGCTTGTGCGGTCATCGTGTCCAAGATGGAGGACCGTAAGACCGCCAAGACGCAGGGCGCGGTCCGCTGATTTTCTCCGCGTTGTGCCTGGAGAGGCGGTGAGGGCCGCCCGATCCACAAAGCTGGCGCGTCAATGGAACAATAAGAGGGAGCCCCTCCTTTGGGAGAGGCTCCCTCTTACTTTTTAAACAAGCCGGAAAAGAATTTGATTTTTATTTAAATAATAATTATATTATTCTATAATAAAATTAAGCAATAAAAATATTTATTTAGAAAAAACTTATTTAATTATATAGACAAATTAGAAAAGAGATATATAATGAAAGCTATACTAAATATATATTTTTTAGTATTTATTGAGAAGTAAAATGGAGGATGATGTAAAATGGGTATTCCAGTTGGGATCAATGGATTCGGACGGATTGGAAGGGTTGTGCTCCGAATCATCTTGGAGCGAGGGGACGGCTTTGACCTGCGCGGCATCAATTTGCGTAAGGCTGACCTGGACTACATGGAGTACATGGTGAAGTATGATTCAGTGTTTCATACCTTTCAGGGGACGGTGGAGCATGATGGCCGCGACCTGATCGTAAACGGACACAGGATCCGGGTATTCAGTCAGAGCGACGCGGGGCAGATCCCATGGAGCGAGTGCGGCGCACAGTACATCGTAGAATCCACCGGGGCCTTTAACTCCCAAGAGCTGGCCTCCCTCCATTTTCAGGGCGGGGCAAAAAAAGTGGTCATTACCGCTCCGGCCAAAGATGAAATGACGCCCACCTTTGTCATGGGCGTCAACCACTGGAATTATAGCGCGGATATGGATGTAGTATCCAACGCCTCCTGCACGACAAATTGTCTGGCGCCTCTGACTAAGGTCATCCAGGACAATTTTGGGATAGAGCAGGCCCTTATGTCTACCATCCATGCCTCTACAGCCAAGCAGAAGGCGGTAGACGCCAGAGCGGGGCGTGATTGGAGGACAGGCCGCTCTGTCATTGGCAACATCATTCCCTCCACGACCGGGGCGGCCAAGGCGGTGGGCCTGGTCATTCCGGAGCTGAAGGGCAAAATGACCGGGATGTCCTTCCGTGTCCCGACCAATGATGTATCCGTGGTGGACCTGACCGCCCGCCTGGTGACACCCACCACCTATGAGGATATATGCCATGCTGTCCATGTGGCCGCCCAGGGCCCCATGAAGGGAATCCTATCCTATACCAGAGATCAGATCGTGTCCTCCGATATCATTGGCAATCCCCACACCTCCATTTTGGACGAAACCGCGGGTATCATGCTGGATGACCGCTTTGTCAAGCTGATCGCTTGGTATGATAACGAGTGGGGGTACTCCAATAAAGTGCTGGACCTGATTTCCCATATGTACCGCGTGGACCGTTCCTAAAAGGAGAGCCGTCTGCCGGGAAACCAGCAGGCGGCTCTTTTTTGTTTTACTCGTCAGCGGTCGTTCTGGTACGCCAGGCGATCTCAGATTCCAAGTCGCTTTTCAGCTTGTTGTTCTCCGCCACCAGATCGTCGTAGTGCCGGCTTTGGACATAGTATTTGACAAACTCAAAAGTGGCCTCCTGGAATTCCTCCTCGCTATAAGAGGGGAGGAGGGAGCCGTTGACTCGCTTCAGGCCCTGGACGGAAATGAGGACCAGACGGCGGTTCTTTTCAGACAGGCGGGCCAGCTTCAGGGTGTCAGGAATCTCCAGACCCAGGCCGTAGGCCTCGTTCACCAGTTCCAGCAGCCGGCGCTGTTCCGGCTTGGCCGATACGATGACCCCGTATTTTTGGAATAGGTCCTTTAGATAATCTACCGATACCAGTTCTCTGGTAATGGTCCCTTTGCCAATGCCGGAGAACATTGTATTTGACAGGGAAAAGCTGACATAAACCTCATTTCCAGTTTTCGGATAACCCATGGACGTTTCCTCCTATACTTTAAATAAAATAGACTGGGGTGAAAGGGGCTGTGTATAGTTTTATTATAGTTCAGGTTGCATTAAATATCAAGAAGATTTTAAAAAAAATTGTGCAGGATTACCGACTGAAAAAAGATGCTGCACTTGGTTATGTCGGCTGAAACTTTGTCAGCCTGTATTTCAAGCGGTACCGTATTGCCCCGTTTTCTCCTGTGGAACGGGACGGTCGGGGCAAAAGAAGGCGTGGTTGGTGAAAAAGGACGAAAGCTGGGGAGAAACAGAGAAAAAATTGTGGAAGGCGCAAGAGAAAAAATTTAAAAAAGGGATTGCAGGGGACGAAAATTTTTTGTAGAATGAATGTATATCAAGAAGTAGCGTGGCCCGTATTTTCGGGCCACTGTCATTTTCGAGGAAAGGACGGGGACTGGAAATGGAGCTTCTCAAGCAGCGGATCCGTCAGGACGGGATCGTGAAGGGGAACGATGTGCTGAAGGTGGACAGTTTTCTGAACCATCAGATGGATATTGCCCTTTTTGAGGAGATCGGCAAAGAATTCCAGCGCCGGTTCGCCAACTGCGGCGTGAACAAGATTTTGACCATCGAGGCCTCCGGCATCGGGATCGCTTGTATCACGGCGCAGTTTTTTCACTGTCCGGTGATTTTTGCCAAAAAGACCCAGACCAAAAATATTGACGGCGAGGTCTTTGCCACCCAGGTGGAGTCTTTTACTCACGGCCGGATCTATCAGGTCATCGTGTCCAAAAAGTTTCTAGGCCCCCAGGACAAGGTGCTTATCGTTGACGACTTTTTAGCCAACGGCGCCGCCCTGGAGGGACTGATCGACATAGTGGCGCAGTCCGGGGCACAGCTGGCCGGGGCGGGGATCGTCATTGAAAAGGCGTTCCAGCCCGGTGGAGACCGGCTCCGCGCCCAGGGCGTGCGGGTGGAGTCCCTGGCCAGAGTCAAGGCTATGAGTGAGGAAAACGGTGTGGAGTTCGCGGATTAAAGCCGGAGCCATCCGGTTTTAATATATGTACCATCCGAGGAATGAAAAGAGCAACCAAAAACTAAGGAGGATAACACAACGATGAAGAAGATCCTTGCGGCGGCTATGGCAATGGCCATGGTCCTGTCCCTGGCCGCCTGCGGCAACAGCGGCGACGGCGGCAACAGTGCCACCAGCGGAAACAACCAGTCCAACACCAGCAGCAGCCAGGCTGGCGGCTCCCAGACCACCGACGTCAGCGACTTTAAGGTGGGCGCTATCTACATCAACAGCAAGAACGACACCGCCGGCTACACCTATGCCCACCACAACGGCATTACCAAGGCCATGGAGGCCCTGGGCATGGACCCCGACACCCAGCTCATCATCCAGGACGAGATCACCGAGGACTATGAGAACGTGGCCACCGCCGTGGATACCCTGGTGGGCGAGGACTGCGACATCATCTTCGGCATCTCCTTCGGCTATCTGAATGCCATGGCCGACAAGGCTGAGGAGTATCCCGATGTGATCTTCTCTCACGCCACTGGCTATATGAGCAACCCCAACAACTACAACAACTACTTTGGCCGTATCTATCAGGCGCGCTACCTGGCCGGTATTGCCGCTGGCCTGAAGAGCCTGGAGACCAACAATAACAATGTGGGCTATGTGTCCGCCTACGGCACTGAGTACGCTGAGACCTGCTCCGGCATTAACGGCTTTGCCCTGGGTGTCCAGGCCGTCAACCCCGACGCCACTGTCTATGTGAAGGAGCTGGGCAACTGGTTCGACGAGGTCAACGAGTACGCCTTTGCCGAGGAGCTGATTAACAGCTACAACTGCGGTGTCATCGCCCAGCACTGCGACTCTGCCCAGCCTCAGCTGGCCGCGGAGAAGGCCGGCGTGTTTGGCTGCGGTTACAACTCCGACATGACCAAGGACGCCCCCAACGCCCACCTGACTGCCCCTGTGTGGAACTGGGATGTCTACTACAAGCTGGCAATCGAGACTGCCATGGCCTGTGAAGGCGATGCTTCCCAGTTCGTGGAGAAGATGGGCGGCGAAGCTTGGTACGGCGGTCTGGCCGAAGGCTTTGTAGATGTGTCCCCCCTGAGTGACAACTGTGCTGCCGGCACCCAGGACGCCATTGACCAGGTCCGTGAGCTTATCGTTTCCGGCGCTTGGGACGTGTTCTCCGGCGTAAAGCTGAAGGTCACAGTCGCTGACGGTAAGGCCGCCGTGGAGCAGTATGACGACGCTCTGGTCACCAGCGACCGGGACGAGACCAAGGACGGCCAGGTGGTGGTTCCCGCCAACACCGAGATCGTGCCCGCCGGCGGCGAGTCTGTGGAGGACGGCGTCATCACCGGCACCATGAACTACTTTGTCAAGGGTGTCGTAGTGGCCTGAGCTTTTTGAACGAATATCCCCTAAGACCCGAAAAACCGGGCCGGCCACCGGCCGGCCCGGTTTTTAGAGCTTATGGCCCTTGGCCTGTGCTCCCTGGTCCGGAACCTCCGGCCCAGGGAGGAGAGGCCAGCGGTATTGGATTGCCTGGATACGATGTGCAATATAAGAGAGAAAGATAACAATTTGTAGTACAAAAGAGGGAGCGTGGTTCCATGGCGTCGGAATATGTCATTGAAATGAAGGGCATCACCAAGACCTTTGGCAGTGTGGTGGCCAACAAGGACGTAGACCTGACCCTGCGCCAGGGGGAGATTCTGGCCCTGCTGGGGGAAAACGGATCGGGCAAGACCACCCTGATGAATATGCTGTCTGGCATTTACCAGCCTGACCGGGGCCAGATCCTGATGGACGGGATACCTGTGACCATTAATTCCCCGGAGGATTCTAAGCGGCTGGGCATTGGTATGGTCCATCAGCACTTCAAGCTGGTGGATGTGTTCTCCGCGGCCGATAACATCTGGATGGGCAAGGAGAAGGCCGGTATCGGGCTAAACAGGGCTCGGTACGGAGAGATCGGGGAGATGGCCAAAAAATTCGGCTTTGACATCGACCCCAGAAAAAAGGTCCGGAACATGGCGGTGTCGGAGAAGCAGACCCTGGAGATTATCAAGGTGCTCTATTACGGAGCTAAGGTCATCATTCTGGACGAGCCTACCGCGGTGCTGACAGTCCAGGAGATTGATAAGCTCTTTGCTGTGCTGCGGAAGATGAAGGAGGAGGGCCACTCCATCATCATCATCACCCACAAGCTCAACGAGGTCATGGACATTTCCGACCGGGTAGCTATCCTGCGCAAGGGGGAGTATATCACCACCGTGGACACCGCTCACACCAACGAGCAGGAGTTGACCGAGTGGATGGTAGGCCGGAAAATTGACCTGAATATTGAACGGCCTGTGGTGGAAAAAACCCGGCCCCTGCTGGAAGTCCGGGATCTGACCATCAAAAACGACGAAGGCGCCGTGGCCATCGACAAGGTGAGCTTCTACATCCGGGGAGGGGAGATTCTGGGAGTGGCAGGCATCGCCGGCTGCGGCCAGAAGGAGCTGTGTGAGGCCATCGCCGGCCTGCGGCCCATCCAGTCCGGCTTGATGATTCACAAGGGGGACAATATTGTGGGCCTGCCCCCCAAGGCTATTCTGGAGAAGGGCATCTCCATGTCCTTTATCCCCGAGGACCGGCTGGGAATGGGCCTGGCCCCCTCCATGTCCATTACGGACAATATGCTCCTGAAAAATTATGGTGAGAACAAGGGCCCCTTTGTGGATCGGAAGGCGGGCCGGGCCGCCGCTCAACAGGTGATTGAGCAGCTGGGCGTGGTCACTCCCTCAACAGAAACCCCGGTACGCCGGTTGTCGGGCGGAAATGTGCAGAAGGTGCTGCTGGGCCGGGAGATTAAGGCGGGCCCCAATGTCCTGATAACCGCCTATCCGGTCCGTGGTCTGGACATCAATTCGTCCTACGCCATCTATCACATCCTGAACCAGCAGAAACAGGATGGGGTAGGCATCCTGTTCGTGGGCGAGGATCTGGATGTGATGCTGGCCCTGTGCGACAAGATCATGGTACTGTGCCACGGTAAGGTCATGGGCGTGGTCCACGCTCACAAGACGACCAAGGAGGAGCTGGGTCTGATGATGACTGGCGCCCTGGACCTGACCAATAAGTATGAGGATAAGCCCGCCGGTATTGCCCGGGACACCAACATCACCGACCAGGAGTTGCGTGAGCTGGAGGCCCAGGAGGACGGCGGCCGGAGGAAGGAGGACTGACCATGCGTTTTCATATCGTCAAGCGGGATCACTGTCCCCTCTGGAAAAAGCTGTGCCTTTATCTGCTTGCGGTGGGCGCCGCCCTGGCGGTAGGCGGTCTGCTGCTGCTGGCCATGGGAGTGGACCCAGTCGCCTATTACAGCCGGATGTTCACCATGGGCATGGTGGGCAACAAGATTGCCTACAAGACCTTTGAGAACTATCTGAAGGTCTTTGTTCCCCTGGCGCTCACCTCTGTGGCCCTGTCCCTGGCCTTTAAGATGCGGTTTTGGAACATCGGGGGCGAGGGTCAGTTCATCCTGGGGGCTGTGGCCGCCGCCACAGTGGCCTTTAAGGCCGGCCCTATGCTTCCGACTCCGCTGACTTTAGTGCTGATGTGTCTGGCAGGAATGGCCGCCGCCGGTCTGTATGGCGCCTTCGTAGCTGTGCTGAAGGTGAAGTTCGGCACCAATGAGACCCTGATGACCCTGATGCTCAACTATGTGGCCCTATATTTCCTGGTATTTTTGGGAGAAACCCAGGCGTCCTGGAACTTCTTTCTAGACACCTCGTCCGTACGGCCTGTCTTTGCGAACTTCAGCAAGATGGTGTCCTTCCCCACCATTCCCATCGGGAAATTTTCCCTGAATATCTGCGTTCCCCTCACATTGCTCATCGGCGTCCTGGTCTATATCTACCAGAGATACTCCAAACAGGGGTATGAGATCGCTGTGGTGGGGGACAGCGCCGGCACCGCCCACTATGCGGGCATGAAGGTGAACGCCATCGTGCTGCGCACCGTATTCCTGTCCGCCTGTCTTATCGGCCTGGCTGCCTCCTTCAAGGTGGGCACCTCCGGCATCCTCTCCACCTCCTTTACCGACGATGTGGGCTGGACGGGCGTTATTGTGGCCTGGCTGTCCCAGCTGAACACCGCTGTGATCTTTGTGGTGGCCGCTCTGATCTCCATGCTGCAGCACGGCTCCACCATCGCCGCCGCCACCTTCTCCAAGGTGGACTCCAGCTTTGCCGATATGCTTCAGGGGGTCATTCTGTTCCTGGTACTGGCGGCGGACTTCTTCATCCGCTTTAAGCTTGTGCGTTCTCAGAAAGGGGGCAGCACCTAATGGAAATGGATAAACTGGGCGTGGTCACCACCTTTGTCCACAACATCGTGGTGTACAACATTCCTCTGCTCTACGGCACGGTGGGCGAGATCGTGGTGGAAAAGTCAGGCAGCCTGAACCTGGGCGTGGAGGGCATTATGGCCGTGGGAGCCATCTTTGGCTATATTGTGGGCTGCTACGCCAACAGCCTGGGGGTGGGCATTCTGGTGTCCTTCCTGGCCGGCGCCCTGTGCGGCCTGCTCTTTGCCCTGCTGACTGTTTCCCTCCAGGCGAACCAGAACATCACCGGCCTGACCCTGACCACCTTCGGCCTGGGCGTCTACTTCTTTGTGGGCAACGGCGTCAAGGCGGTCAGCTGGCCCGCCATGAATGACTACGCCAACATCAAGGAGGGCTTTTCCAATCTGGCTATTCCCGGCCTGTCCCAACTGCCCGTCGTCGGCCGGGGCCTGTTTGACCACAATATTATGGTCTATCTGGCGGTGGCCATTGCTCTGCTCATGTGGTGGTATCTGAACCGTACCGCACCCGGCCTGCGTTTGAGGGCGGTAGGGGAAAATCCCGGCGCCGCCGACTCTGTGGGTATCAATGTAAAGCGGTACAAATATATCCACATCTGCCTGGGCTGCGGCATCATGGGGATCGGCGGCTACTATATGGGGCTGAATATGTCTGGCTCCTTCAACAGCAGCTGCTGGATCAACGGCTACGGCTGGATTGCGGTGGCCCTGGTCATCTTTGCCAACTGGAATCCTGCCCTGGCCATCCTGGGCACCTTCGTTTTCGGCTTTTTCAATACCCTGCGAGTTTCAGGCTCCAGCCTGGCCGCCGCCTTCCCCGATACGCTTGGGTGGCTGGCTGCCGTCCCAACCCAGCTGTACCAGGCCCTGCCCTTCCTCATCACCGCCATTGTGCTGGTGGCTACCTCCGTCCGCAAGCGTGAGGGCTCCGGCCTGCCCGCCTCCCTGGGGCTCAATTATTTTCGGGAAGAGCGGTGACCTGCCAAGAAAAAGACCTGACCGGATCCATCACAATAGTTTTTTGCCGCTGTCTTCTGAGGAAGACAGCGGCATTTTCTATATATTTTATGTACCGTTTCCACATTTTTCAGGCTTTGATGCTTTCCACAATGCGTCCATCCTGACCTTTGATGGTCACCACCTCCTGCTTCATATTCAAGTCGATCTCACGATACATCATGCCGTAACGTTTTGGGGTTACTCCCGTAAGCTTTTTAAAGGTACGGATAAAATGTTCGTTGCTTTGGAAGCCGGACCGTTCTCCCGCTTCCTGTACCCGCATTCCCTGTCGCAGCAGTCCCCGCGCCTTGAGAACTCTGCAGTTAATGACATAGTCAATTAAGCTAAAGCCAGTGTGCTCCTTAAATAGGTGGCACAGATAATGCTTGCTCATATAAAAGGCTTCCGCGATACTTGCGGTAGTCAGCGGCTCATCCAAATGGTCCTGGATATATTCTAAAATCGGGGTCACTTTTTCTAGTCCCGGATTGGTGCGCGCCTGGGGTTTTCCGGCTTTGGCAAAGTGGGAAAAGCACTCCACCAAAAAGTTGATGACCTCTGCAACTCTGTTCAAATCGGCGCCAAACCCGATCTCTTTTGGGGCCATCAGGCCGGAAAACAGTGTTTCCAGCCTGTTGATATCGTCTCCAGTGAGGGTCACCGCCTGCCCAATCCCGCAGCAGTATGTGCTGAACTGGGTATAGGGGCTGCTGAGGACCTGGAGCATCTGGGGGGACACATGAAATACCATACACCGGTACTCCTCATTCGCCACGCTGCGATGCAGGACCGAGCTATTAATGAAAAATAGCTGTCCCCGGTGCAGCGGAAACACAGTGTTTCCAATAAACAAAAGCCCTTCTCCAGACACACACAGAACAATCTCCACATCCTCATGGAAGTGAGGCTTATCCATAGAATAGGTGTCATTTTTACTGATGTGTACTTCATATCGGCACTGCAGCATACGGGCGCTGTTCTCTCCTTTCTCAAGTCGGGCGTTTCCCAGGGAGCGCCTGTGTTCTCTCAAATGTAGCATGGACGGAAACGCTTCTCAAAGCATTTTGCTTTTTTGAACAAGATAGATCAATAAAATAACAAGGTACCTACCAGAAATTTCGACATGACCCCATTTTATGTGTTTGATCCGAATTATTTAATATTTCTGGAAATAAATCCATTTTTTGTTTTATTCAATTTGTTTATTTGCTTTACCGTCATTTTCACTTTTTTGGTGTTTTCATCCTGCTATTAGCAAGATACGTCAATTTAATCCTCGTTGAGTGCAGGAAAACGTCCTTATTCTCTGACATAATTCAAGGCAGAAAAGCCAATGCGCAGCGGCGATTCCCATCTGTCTCTGCCCGGCAGCCAAGAAAAACCTGCGGCACGGGCCTTATACCAGGCGCAGCCAGCGGGTTGGGCTGGGCACGAATGAAAAAGGAGCAACAACATAATGCTGCACAACTACGACGTGATCCACTTTGAGGCTTTGGGCGAGGAAGCTCACCACCTTCGTGAGGAGACGGAGGCAGCGCAGGCCAAGGGGCTGCTGCCCAGGGATCTGCGTTATCTGATCGTTCCCGATGCACTGCAGGATTTTCTTGCACAGCACCCAGACGAAACGCTTCCTCCCCTCATTACGATTAAGACCCACTCTGTTCCTCCCCAGGACTACCTTGCCAGCAATCCCAAAAAGAGCATCATTACCAGAAGTGCCGGCTATGATCATCTGGAAAGTCTGGCTGATGTTTCCAACATCACCTCTTTGCGCAACTACTGCGTCAACGCGGTTGCGCAGACCGCCATCAAATTCCTGTACGCGACTGCCGGACTGCTAAACCAATACACAGTGAACACTGCTACGTTTGAGCGCAACAAGACTGACTCCTTCATGGAGCTGGCCGCCAACCGGGTCGTGACAGTATTTGGTCTTGGCAATATTGGAAAGCGCGCATTTGATCTGGCTCGTGCCAACGGTCTGACAGTACAGGCTGTGGACATCCGCGCCCGGGAGCTGTCCCAGCGATACGGTGACGACGTGAAATTTGTCACCAAGGATGAGGCCATTGAGACCAGCGACGTGATCATCAACGCCATGAATCTGACCCGGATCAAGGGGAGCCCTTATTACAACGAGAACTACTTCTCCTACGACTATCTCAGCCGTGCCAAGAAGGGGTTGATCTTCATCAATGTGACTCGTGGCGAGATCGCGCCGGAGCCTGTGCTGCTGAAGCTCTACGATCAGGGTGTGCTGGGCGGCATCGGCCTGGATGTGTTCTCCAATGAGCATGATTTTTCATTGGCTGTTCAGAAGGGGCAGGTTGAGACTGTGAACAACCGGGTAGCTGCGGCGCTGGTGCTGCTCCAGATGGCGGAGAGCCGGATGGGCAACATTTATGTGCAGCCCCACCAGGGCTTCAACTCTGATCTGGCTGTGGAGTCCAAGGCAGCTGACACAATTTCCCACATGATCAGCTGGTATCAAAACGGGAAGAAACGTTTTGATGAACAGCTGCCCTATTACCAGGATGTGATCTGACTTTCTGCGCGTCAGGGCTTTCTGGAGCAACTGATAAAGGAGGAAAGTGTTTACAATGGAACTCACAATGTCTTCTGCTATCTGGCAAGTCATGGTCGATATTTCGATCATGGGCGCACTGCTACTGATCGGTGAATTTCTGCGTGCCAAGGTAAAACTGATTCAAAAGGTGCTGATTCCTCCCGCGGTTATCGCTGGTTTTCTGGCTCTTCTGTTCGGTCCACAAAGTCCTGTGGAGCAGCTGAAGATCCTGCCTCTGTCTACCTCATTCGGGACCTATGCCAGCGTGCTGATCGTGGTGATCTTTGCCGCCACCCCCATCGGGGACAAGCCCCAGAAAGGGGCCGCGTCGGGCCCCAAGATCAGCGGTATGTTCTTTAACGTGTCGGGTATTGCCGTACTGCAGTACGCCGTAGGCATGCTGGTCACACTGGTGCTGCTGGTCAAACTCTATCCCACTCTGGACGAGAACTTTGGTCTGATGATGGCTACTGGCTTCTACGGCGGCCATGGCACCGCTGCGGCGGTAGGCTCCGCTCTGAGTGAGCTGGGCGTGCCTAACATGACGGATCTGGGCAACACCTGCGCCACCATTGGCATCGTAGGCGGCATCATTAGCGGCATGATCATTATCAACTGGGGCACCCGTAAGGGCTACACCCACTACGTGGAGAATCCCAAGGAGCTCCCTCAGGAAATGCGTACCGGCCTGGTCCCTGCCAATAAGCAGAAGTCTTCTTCGAAAGGCACCGTAGCCTCCATCTGCCTGGATCCTCTGGGCTTCCATCTGGGCATTGTGATGCTGGCCTGCTGGGTGGGCTATATCGCCTCCAAGTGGTTTGCCAACTGGACGCTGGCTACCTTTGATTTCAAGATCTCTATTCCTGAGTTCTGCCTGTCTCTCATTGCCGGAATCATCCTCAATGGCCTTCTGAACAAGACGGGTGCGGATCAGTATGTGGACCGGGGTACGGTACAGCGTATCCAGGGCACCGCCACCGACTTCCTGATGATTTCCGGTATCGGCTCGCTGAACCTGAGTGTCGTAATGGAATTTGCGGTTCCCCTCATCGTGGTGTGCGCCGCTGGCTTCCTCATCAACTGGTTCTGGTTCATCATCGTGGGCGGAAAATCCTCCGACGAGGATTGGTTCGAGCGCAACATGATGGTCTGGGGTCACGCCACCGGCGTGGCGGCCACCGGCGTGCTGCTGCAGCGCGTGGTTGACCCGGAACTGAAGAGCCGCGGTATTGAGGACTCCGGCATCGCCGATGTGTTCAACCGTCCCATCATCATTGGCCTTCAGGTAATTCCTCCCATTCTTATCGTCAACATGGGTACGACCGGAAGCTGGATCGTCACTGGCGCTTGCTTTGCCATTGTGGCTGTTATGTGGATCTTCGCCTACTTCACTAAGGGCTGGGTCCCCGGACGTCGTCTGAAGACATATCGATAATTTTCCCATTTTTCATCTTCTTCTACATACACCGTCTCTTGGTCCTCCCCAGGGAGCCAGGAGGCGGTGTGTGCCGCTATATACCCAAATCTGAGTGCCCCATATACCAGCCAGGTCTTTTTTGCCCAGGAAATAAGGGGCAGAAAGTCATATAGGAGCTGGCTCCCGCATATCTTCCTGATACGAACCATACAGAGGATAAGGGGTGGTAATGTGGATAAGAGAGATCAAATCGGACGGGCCCTGCGCCGTGGAGTGGCCCTGGGGCTTGTGTTGGTGGCCTGCTGGGGGCTGTCCCTGATGGCCGATTTATCCGGGGTAAAGGAACGGCTGGCCGCGCTGGGGCAGGAGCCCGGCCTGTCCGTCTCCTTACTGTCCAGCCAGTTAGGGGAGCTACCCCGGCAGACCACTTCCGCAGAGCTGACCGGATGGGGCAGGCTGCTGTTGAGTCACAGCGCCCTGCTGGCTGCCGGAGAGGAAGCGGTAGCGGAAGTGCGAGATGGGGCCGACCCGATGGAGGATTTGGGCTCAAAGGAAGAATTGGTGGATGAGGAGGAGCAGGAGGAACCCGACCTGAAGCCTCCCACAGAGGACGAGGGCATCCTGGAGATGACGGCGAAGGGCAAAGAGGGGGGGAAGTACCTCCACGACCAGGGAGTCTATGTCTATGACCGGACCGACCTGGGGCTGGACGCCTCGGTGCTGGGGGAGGGAACGGTGGACGTTCCACTGGGAGAGGGACCGCAGATCCTGATCCTGCACACCCATGGCAGTGAGGCATACTCCCAGTCGGACGGGAGGTCCTATGAGGAGAGCGATCCCTACCGGACCACCGACTGTAACCACAACATGGTCCGGGTGGGGGAGGAGATGGCCACGGTTTTCCGGGCCCACGGCCTTCAGGTGGTCCATGATACCAATCTCTATGATTATCCGGCCTATAATGGGGCCTATGACCGGTCCAAGGCGGCGGTGGAGCAGTGGCTGAAGCAGTATCCCACCATCAAAGTGGTGCTGGATGTCCACCGGGACGCCCTGGTGGGAAACGAGGGGGAGATCTATAAGCTGGTGTCAGAGGAGGCCGGGGAGAAGGTGGCCCAGGTCATGCTGGTGGTGGGCACCGACGGCTCTGGCGCCGCCCACCCCCGCTGGAGGGACAATTTGGCCTTTGGAATCAAGCTGCAAAAAAACCTGGTCACAGGGTACTCCAGCCTGGCCCGGCCCATCGTCCTGCGCAACAGCCGGTATAACCAGCAGCTCTCACCTGGCTACCTCCTGGTGGAGGTGGGAGGCCATGGAAATACTCTCACCGAGGCCCTGGCCGGTGCCCGCCTGTGGGCGGACAACGTGGCCCGCACCCTGCTGGCCATGAAGGAGGGGTAGGAAGTCCGAGAAAAGAGCGGTTGCGAAAACCACCCCCCTGGTGTAAACTGGGGAAAAGGGGTGAAACGGATGAAGCAATACGAATATAAAATAGCTGATATCAGGGTATCTATGGGGTTTGACGAGAAGAAAAAGGTGAGAGAAGCGGAGGAGCAGTGGAATGCGCTGGGCCGGGAAGGCTGGCAGTTTTGCGCACAGGTGAATGGGGGACTGGTGTTCATGCGGGAGATTCAGGATGAATCATGAACAGTATATGCGCCGGGCTCTGGAGCTGGCGATGGAGGCCCAGGCAGAGGGGGATGTGCCCGTAGGCTGTGTTATTGTTCGGGACGGAGAAATCGTTGGCGAGGGGCGCAACCGGCGGGAGGAACGGGGAGACGCCACCGCCCACGCGGAGCTGGAGGCCATACGGGACGCATGCGCCAGGACCGGAAGCTGGCGTCTTCACGGCTGTACCCTCTATGTAACGTTGGAGCCATGCCCCATGTGCGCTGGAGGGATCATCAACGCCCGCATTGACCGAATCTACTACGGAGCGGGAGATGAGAAGGCGGGCTGCTGCGGCTCGGTTCTCAATCTGTTCGAGGAACGCTTCAACCACCATCCCCGCATCTATCGGGGTCCCCTGCGGGAGGAGTGTGAAGCGGTCCTTCAGAAGTTTTTTGAGGCGCTGCGCTGAAAAGATTTAAAGGTTTTGTAACAACTGCGGATAACTTTTGTAATAACCCTTGGGTATACTGATACTCGCAAGGCAAGAGCATCTTTTCATTCTATCCTCCAATTTTTTTGGAAGACCGGCGGTTTGACCGCTGGTCTTTCCCCCTTTTTGGGCAAAATTTTTGGATCCAGGAGAGATTTAAAACTTATGTAACAACTTGCGTTGGAATTGTTAATAAGTTTCTCTTATCATAAAATCTGCAAGAGACAGTTCGTTTCATTTTGATCCTCTTTTTCAACGGAAGCCCCCGGACGCCTTGGAGCAGGCGTCCGGGGGCTTTCGTCAGCGGCCCCGCAGAAAAAGAAAAGGCAGGCCTGTTCAACTACAGGCCTGCCTTTTGATTTTTATGGGGAGGGGATACTTGTGTCAGCATTTCCCTGAACTTTCTTTTTCCGCATCAGCAGCAGGGTCATCAGCCCATGAAACAGCTCGCTTACAGGCAGCAGCAGGGAAATAAAGGTTACCTCCCCAAAATAGAAAAACCGCCACCACAGAAACCCCGCGGCCGCGAAGAAGCATACCGCATTACAGACAACGGAATTTTCCGCTGGCCGTATGGAGCACAGCGCCGTCCGGCCCAGGACCAGCAGCAATACAAGGATAAAGGCGGCAATGCCGGTCCCAAGGTCAAGGAGTAGGTATACAAGCTGATAGGGTGCTCTGTGCCTTTTCCTGAAAGCCGGAGCAAGCCACATGACTCAGGAAAATAACAAGAAAAATGCCGCAGTAATAGAGAAGCTGTTTCTATATCTTGTTCATCTGTTTCCTCCCTCCATCATTGGATGGACCCTTTGACCGATTTGTTTCACTCTGCCTTTAGAGTACCTTATTTTTCCCCTTGTTTCAATCTATCACCAGAATTTTCGTAAAAAAGACGAAAAGGCCCAAGGACCTCGGAAATTCCCGCTTTCTTGGGGGGAGACTCACGGGACAAAAGGAGCGGAGCCCTGGGGATGTCCCGGAGCTCCGCTCGATACTATATTGTGATCCTTCCAAAATCACAGGCCGCTTTTCCAAAGGGGAGAAGAGAAAATCAGCACTTCTCAAAGATGGTGGCAACGCCCTGGCCGCCGCCGATGCACAGGGTGGCAAGGCCCTTCTTGGCGTCGTCGCGCTTCTGCATCTCATGGAGCAGAGTGACAATAATGCGCGCGCCGGAGGCTCCCACGGGGTGACCCAGAGCGATAGCGCCGCCGTTGACGTTGACCTTGCTCATGTCGAAGCCCAGCTCGCGGGCCACGGCGATGGACTGGGCGGCAAAGGCCTCGTTGGCCTCCACCAGATCCATGTCCTCGATCTTCAGGCCGGCCTTGGCCATGGCCTGACGGGAGGCGGGCACGGGGCCCACGCCCATGATCTTGGGATCCACGCCGCCCTGGCCCCAGGAGACCAGCTTGGCCATGGGCTTCAGGCCGTACTTCTCCACGGCCTCGCCGGAGGCCAGGATGATAGCGGCGGCGCCGTCGTTGATGCCGGAGGCGTTGGCGGCGGTGACGCGCTGCTGGCCCTTGTCAGCGGACTCCTTGATGCCGGTGGGCTCGAAGGTGTGCTCCACGGCGGGGGCGGGGGATTCAGGCCCCACAGGGAAGGCGCCCTTCAGCTTGGAGATACCCTCGGCGGTGACGCCGGCGCGGGGGAACTCGTCCACTTTAAACTCCACCATCTGCTTCTTCTGCTTGACCATCACGGGGACGATCTCGTCGTCAAAGCGGCCGGAGTTGATGGCGGCCTCAGCCTTGTTCTGGGAGGAGGCGGCAAACTCGTCCAGCTCCTGGCGAGTGATGCCCCACACGTCGCAGATGTTCTCGGCGGTGGTACCCATGTGGTAGTTATTAAAGGCATCCCACAGGCCATCCTTGATCATGGTGTCTACCACCTTCTTGTCACCCATGCGGGCACCCCAGCGCTCGGCAGGCAGGGCGTAGGGGGCGGCGGACATATTCTCGGTGCCGCCGGCCACAATGATGTCGGCGTCGCCGGCCATGATGGTACGGGCGGCCTCGATGACGGACTTCATACCGGAGCCGCACACCATGCCCACGGTGTAGGCGGGGACGGAGGTGGGCACACCGGCCTTGATGGCAGCCTGACGGGCCACATTCTGGCCCAGGCCAGCGGTGAGGATGCAGCCAAACATGACTTCGTCCACCTGCTCGGGCTTGACGCCGGCGCGGGACAGGGCCTCCCTGATGACGGTAGCGCCCAGATCAGCGGCGGGGATATCCTTCAGGGAGCCGCCGAAGGAGCCGATGGCGGTGCGGCAGCAGTTGACAACGTAGATGTCTTTCATAGCTTCTGTTACCTCCAAAATTTATTTGGCGTCCAGAGGGACGCCCACGATTTCCGCTCTTGTTCTGATTATATCGGAGGAAAGGGGAAAAAGCAATCAATTTTTCTGCCCAAGGGTGCCTCTTTCCTGCCTGTGATTGACAAAATCGCAAAAATTATATCAGCGGAAGGGCAAAAATTATGTAAAATAGTGAATTTTTTAACAAAATCCCCCGGCTCTATTTTAAGCCGGGGGAGGGAAGAAGGCTTCAGTCCGCAAGGACGGCCTCCTGGTAGGGGGGCGCCACAGAGGTATCTCCGGTAGAAACGCTTCCGACAGCCGTTTCCTCATCGTGGAGGACCAGCTCATACTGGGAGCCCAGGCCGCTGAACGTCCGAAGCCATTCCAGTGTGCGGCTGGCGTTGGGTGTCAGGGTGATGCTGAGGGAGGAGGAATAAGTCTGGCCGACGGGACTGCTCTCTGCGGCGGGGGCATACTGGCCGCCGCGGCCGGGCTGCTCCTCAAGGGGCAGCTCCCATTGGAAACGCAGGTCGGTGCGGTAGGTGTTTCGCAACCGCTCCTCGTCGCTGAAGAGATAGCGTACGCCGATGCTCCCATCAGCAAAGTCAGCCTTGACCGCTTCCCACAGGCCCTCCAGGTCCTCCCCGGCGGCGCCGTCCAGATACAGGGTGCTCCGATCTTCCCCCTCCGGGGACAGGGAATTGGGCAGCATCCGGACATCGGTGAGATAGGCCTCCACCAGCCGGCCCTGTTCCTCGAAAGAGGCAAAATTATACACCATGGAGATCAGGCCGCGGTTCTGGATCAACTGGTCGGCCAGCTGAGTGACAGAGCCCTCCTTGTCCAACTCATCCAGGAAGATGGGGACGCTGGAATATTCACGGGACAGGGTGGACCCATCCTTCAGCGTATAGGTCACATAGAAAAAGATGTAGTCATCACCGTATATGCTGTAATTGTCAGCTCCATTCCGGTCCCTCTCATTGATGATGGCCTGGTGGAGGTCCAAGACCTGCTGGATCTGGCCGGGCTCGGTGATCTGGGACAGATGGAAGCCGCTGATATCCATGGGGTATCCCATGTCTGCCGATAGATTGATGGAAGCGACTTGGCCGGCATCGGGAATCCGGCTCTCCACGCCAAAGAGATCATAGACACAGGCGGCGCATAACAGAGCCATGGCGGCCGCCACCGCCGCGCAGCCTTTCCAGGCGTTTAGCACCCGGAAGGATTTTTTTAGCAGCATCTCAGCGGTAAAATAGCCAGCTACGGTCCAAAACAGCACACAGGCGGTGAGGAATACGGCGTCTGCCTGCCAGCCCAAAAAAGTGCTGGTAAAGGTGCCAAAGCACAGTCCGGCGCAGAAGGAGACCCCATATTTAAAAATAGGCTGGACCAGGGGGATGGACACTACATCCCCGGCGGATTCCACATGACGGTGGCGGTAGACCAGCAGGGCTAAAAGGGCAAAAACCAGTCCGGCCACGGCGTAGATGGCCACGGTGGAGGGGGAGGCGAGACCCCACTCCCTAGTCACAGCGGCCCCGCTCTCCCCCGTCTGGACCACATTCCAGTTACAGGCCTGGGACAGCAGATAGACGGGGGTACACCACTCTACCAGTCTGCCCCCCACCCAGCCCCGGCCGGGGAAGCCGTAGAAAAAGCGGTTCATCAGCTCCGCCAGCAGGGTGGAGATCACCATGACCAGAAAATTCAGAATGACATAGAAGGCGGGCAGGGCCAGGATGTGGCCGGTAAACATGGCGCAGAAGGCGGCAAAGGAGAAGAAAAACAGAGCGGTGCCGCTCTGAACCAGCAGCCAGACAGCCAGGGCGGCCAGCGCCTCTCCCCAGCACTCCATAGGCAGAAAGGCCAGTTCGGCGGCCGCCGTCACCAGAGCCACCGCCAGATGGGGCAGCAGCAGGCAGGACAGACCGGCCAGATACTGGGTGGTGAACAAGGCCTCCCGCCGCAGGGGCAGCGCGTGCATCATGGCGGCGGACCGGTTATTGTATAGATAGCCGAAGGAGGCCATGGCGGCCAGCGCCCCAAAGACCAGAGAGAGGGCCACTCCCATAGTCAGGAGATAGGGGATGTCCAGGGCGGCGGAGGTCAGCATGGACTGAAGGTCCAGCTCTCCCTGATATCGCTCCTGAAGCCAGAAAAACTGATTGAGCAGGTTCAGTGGGATCAGAAAGGCCCAAATCACCCCATACAGGGCCCAAAGGGGCCAGAAGCGGGTCATAGTTTTGCGGTAGAGGGTGGAATTAAAGCACGATGTCGCGGACCCCATAGTCCTCACCTCCCATTTCATAGATAAAGATTTCCTCCAGGGACAGGGGCAGGGCCTCCATCAGAATGGGGGAATACACCGCCATCCTGGTCTTGATGTCCGCTGGGCTGCCCCGGACAATCAGAGTGAACACCCGACCTACCTGGGTGGTGTGGAGGACGTTCATATCCTGGGGCAGTTGGGGCAGATGCCCGTCCTGGAAGGCCACCTGGAGCTTGACCACGTTATCCTGAAGGTCGGTGAGGGACCGTTCCAGAAGTACCTTGCCATGGGACAGGATGCCCACATGGTCGCACACGTCCTCCAGCTCCCGCAGGTTGTGGGAGGACACCAGCACCGTGGTCCCCCGCTGGGCCACGTCACCCATCAGAAGGGACCAGACCTGACGGCGCATCACCGGGTCTAACCCGTCTACCGGCTCATCCAGCACCAGTACCTCCGGCTGGCAGCACAGGGCCAGCCAGAAGGCGGACTGCTTCTGCATCCCTTTGGACAGGCGGCGGATGGGCTGCTTCTCATCCACCTCGGGGAAGGCATCCTTCAGCGCCTCATATCGCTTGGCGTCAAATAGGGGGTACATCCCCCGGTAGAACCGCATCATGTCCCGTGTGGAGGCGGAGGCGAAATAATACAGCTCATCCGGAATGGTGGCGATCTTGGCCTTCACAGCGGGATTTTCATAGACCGGCTGGCCGTCAACCAAGACGCTGCCGGAATCGGGGCGGTAGACGCCAATGATGTGGCGCAGGATGGTGGATTTTCCGGCGCCGTTGGGGCCCACCAGGCCGTAGATAGAGCCCTTTTCTGCCGTCATGGTCAGACCGTCCAGGGCCCGGAAGCCCTCGAAGGTCTTGACTACGTTGTTTACCTTTATCATGGTTCCTCTCCTCCTTCCAGAGCCCGGACGCGGGCCCATAACTCCTCGCCGTTGACCCCTAGAAACAGCAGCTCCGCCGCTGTCTGGTCAAAGGTCTGGAACAGGGCGTCCCGCCGCCCGGTGTCCACCCCGCTGTTGGGGGCGGCAAAGGAGCCTTTGCCTGGCACGGAGCAGAGATAGCCCTCGGACTCCAGAGCGTCGTAAGCCCGCTGGATGGTATTGGGATTGATGGCCAGGGAGCTGGCCATGGTACGGACAGAAGGGAGCTTTTCTCCCTCCTGAATGACTCCGGATACCATCAGCTTCCGCAGGCCGTCCTTCACCTGTTCATAGATGGGACGGGAATCCCGAAAGTCTAGGTTGAGCAAAGCGATTCCTCCTCTCTCGGCGGGACGCCGCCGGATCTGGTCTGTAGATATTTACTGTAGTTCGGCCTGAAAGCCTGTTGCCTCGTCCCCGGAGAGTATCACAGTGTAACACGCTCCATACTGGGCGGGGATAGATACCTGGTCCGTAGTGCCTAAGGGGATGATCCTGCCCTCCGCATAGGGGGAAAAATCGATGGAGAAGCCAATCGGATCTGCACCGTCTAGGTAGGCACGGGAGAAACAGGGGACAAGTTCGCTTTCCGCTGTCAACTCTTCTCCGTCCAAGTCGGCCATTCCCCCAGAACCATAAAAGACTCCATCCAGATAGCAGCTCCAGAAGATCTGCTGTATGCCGGAACTCTTGCAGATAATCTGGACCTGAAAGGCGTCTTGCTCCGCAGCGGCGCAACTGGTCAACCCCAAACACAGCAGGCAGGCACCCAGGAAACAGAGGCTTTTTTTCATCCCGCGCATCGCGACCTCCCACACTCAAAACTGTATTAATTGTATT
>NZ_JAOQKF010000004.1:195801-214492 GCF_025567565.1 Muriventricola aceti
GACGATTATATTACTGTATCCATAAACAAAAAGGCCGTCCTAAGTTTTTATAACTATGAAAATAAAATGTACGAAATAGAAGTAGAAGTTGGGGACAAAATCGATGCCGCCGGAGGTGGGGGTGGATTTATCGAGATAAAAGAATATCGCGGTTTAACCGATGTAACAGTGAATGGCGATTATATTAGTGGAACGGCGCAGAAAAACCCATATATTTTGTTTAGTTAATTTCGGAGGTAATGGCATGATACTGAATCCGGTGATACAAGGTGGGGGAACATTGCCAGAAAAGGTAAATATTAGATACTCTGGTGTAATTATACACTATATGTCGGAATCTGAAACTGGGACCTTTGAAATCAACAATACCACGAATACCCAATCAGGGACGATAGAAGTATTTGTTGGCTCTCCAATATTTATCAATGGAAATCTCCAAAGGAGTTCCGGCATAGAAAAAATCAATGTTGGAAGTATTGGAGCTAGTAACGGCCTATTCAAAGTAATTGGAGAAGGAGAAGCCTTCGGAGACTCTGGTGGTGGCGGAATGGGCTAAGAGAGGCCTGGAAGGAGATCTAAATGGCAGATGAAAAATGTATCTTAGACCCACGGCGGGATTGCCTTGGCCTCCAGAAAGCCAATATGCTGGAAAAGCGTATGGAAAGGATGGAAGAACAGTCCAGGGATACACACGGAAAACTGTTTGACCGTATCCGTGACCTTGAAAAAGCCGAGGCTGCCAGAAACGAACAGTATGACAACATCATGGAAAAGCTGGACAAGTTGATTGCATGGCAAGAAGCAGAACAAGCTGCGCCAAAGAAGCGGTGGGATGCCATTGTGGACAAGGCTATTTGGGCAGTTCTGGCGGCCGTGATTGCTTTCCTGCTTGCGAGAATCGGACTATAAAAAAATCCTCCCGATTTGGGAGGATGGAGGGGGGGCGAAACCGCTGCCCTGGGAAAAAGAGGAGAGTGTGGAACCAGGGCAACGGGGCCCAAAGGACATACCCACTATATCATTTTTTCGACAAAAGTCAACAGGATGGGAGGTGATTTTATGGACTTTGGAATCGCATCCGTGGCGGCCATTACCGTCATCTGTTATCTGGTGGGACTGATTGTCAAATCGTCCGGTCTGGATAACAAGTACATTCCGGCTATCGTGGGCCTGTGTGGCGGCGTTCTGGGCGTGGCGGCGCTGTATACCGGCCTCCAGGACTTCCCGGCCACGGACCCCTTGACCGCCGTTGCCGTGGGCATTGTGTCCGGTCTGGCGGCAACTGGTGTCAACCAGGCCATCAGGCAGTTGAAGGAATAACAACAAATTAAAAAAAGGAGATTGAACTATGAACACCGAAATGCTCTATGAACTGTACGAAATCACTGAGAAGAACGACGCACCCGATCTAGCGACCGTAGGTATGGCTATGCTCCGGGAGAAGCACCCTGAGATTACCCATGAAGAGGACAGGGCCATGCGTGAGTTTACTGGCCGCCACGGCCAGGAGCTGGCCGCCGCCTTCCCTGACAAGGAGGCATTTGCCGCCGCCGTGGCTACTGGCGTGGCGGAGGATGAGGCCGCCAAAGAGGAAGCGGAAAGAGAATAATAAAAAAGCACCCAATCAGGGTGCCTTTAGCTCCATATTTAGCTGTTGAATAATCAGGGCGGTCTCTAACATCCCAGTCATTTTCTCCTCACTGTCCGGCATGGAGGAAAAGTTCTCCCTGGCATTTGTCAGGATTCTGAGGGCCATTTCCCGGTCTTCGTTTGTGGCGTTGCCGGACTCGAACTTGTCTGCTAGTGCAGAAAATTCCTGGTTTGTGTCCACTGATAGGCTGAAAGCAGTTTCTGCCTGCCTCAAAAAGTGGCAAAGCAATTTGTAATCATGCATTTTATCACTCCCTTATCCGCATATTACAGCACACGCCCTGATATGTCAATGGAGGAAGACCATGAGATTACGAAAGCAGTATTTAACCGAGAACGACTGTTACAGGGCCGGGAGGACCATCCGGCCACAGGGGGTAATGGTACACTCGACTGGGGCTAATAACCCCTCTGTGGCCCGCTATGTACCCGGAGATGATGTAATTGGCCGGAATCAGTACGGGAATGATTGGGACAGGCCCGGACTGGAAAAGTGCGCCCACGCCTTTGTAGGCAGATTTGCCGACGGATTGGTGGGGACAGTGCAGACCCTTCCATGGAATCGCCGTGGCTGGCACTGTGGCCGAGGGAAGAACGGCAGTGCAAATGATACCCACATTTCCTTTGAGATCTGCGAGGACGGCCTAACGGATGCCAGCTATTTTAAGGCGGTGTACCAGGAGGCCGTGGAGCTGACCGCCTCTCTCTGCAAAGAGTATAACCTGGACCCGTTGGCTGACGGAGTGGTAATCTGCCATCAGGAGGGCTACCGCAGAGGGATCGCCAGTAACCACGGGGATGTCCTTCACTGGTTTCCCAAATTCGGCAAAACCATGGACAATTTCAGGGCCGATGTGGCCCGGTGGATGGAAGGAGAGGATGAGACTGTGACCTATGAGCAGTGGAAGGAGTACATGGACCGCTATCTGGCCGAGCGAGCGGAGCTGCCGGCCAGTATGCCGAAGCTGTTTGCAGAGGCCAACGAGCTTGGCCTGACAGATGGGACCCGACCTATGGCATTTGTCACTCGTGAGGAAAGTGCCGTTATGGCACGAGCTGCGGCGTTGAAGTAAGGAAAGGACGTGGAGCATGAGCGCAAGAGTAAAGCTACCTCCTGAAATGGCTGACCTCTTGCGCTCTGAACTTGATGCTGCTATCAAAGAATCCGCATTCCACCGGGACGATGAACTGATCGCCAGACGATATCTTATTGACAAATGGTGTCAGATGGATATTGCGGCGGAGCTGGGATGGCGCAGGGCCACGGTGGGAGACCACCTCAAACATATTTTGGAGCGGGTGGAAAATGTATCCGCCAAGCTCTACACAAACCGTACATAAAACGTACACAACCCCGACTGGGACCGTACCCAGCCGGGGAATTTTTATGCGACAATATAGACATGGAGGACGTGGGGAACAAGGGCTGTACACGTCGCAGTCCTCCTCACGGACTCCTTATTTTTATACAAAGGACGTGTGATATATGACCCCGGTAGAGAGATTGATTGCCGCTGGAATCCGACCCGATTGCGCCAGGGAAACCATTATGTGGTTTCGGGCACAGGGGGATGATTATGGTTTGGAAAAGTATCTGAATGAGGTGGAAGCAAGGAAGGGGGTTCCAGCTAATGGCCGGATTTCCTAATTATACATACCCCGCTTACGGCGGCTACAACCCTGTAACTCCGTTTGCGCCCGCTCCACAGGTCTACCAACCTATGCAGCAGCCCGTTCCGCAGCCTGTACAGTCCGCCCAGACAGTTGGGAGTACAAACACACAGCCCAACTTTTTCTGCCGTCCTGTGGCCTCCAAAGAGGAGGCGTTGGGTGTCCCGGTGGACTTTATGGGTGCCCCCATGTTTTTCCCGGACCTTGCTCATAATGTGGTTTACATGAAGCGGTTCAATACCAACAGTGGGTCGGCTGATGTGTTTGAGTTTAAGCTCGACGCGCCTAGAGAGAAACAGGAACAGGTCCCAACTCAGGTAGCGGCCTTTGCACCGCTGGATGAGTTTATAGACATGAAGGACACAGTACAAAATTTAAAGGATGAGGTTGATAGGTTGAAAAAACCTACTGGAAAGGCAGTGAAAAAGAATGATGCCTCCAATGATGAATAATCCAATGATGGCAATGCTCCAGATGGCACGGAACGGCGGAAATCCCATGCAAATGCTCCAACAGATGGCTGGGCAGAATCCGCAGGCCGCCCAAGCTATGCGGCTGATCCAGGGAAAGAAGCCGCAGCAGCTCCGCCAGATTGCGGAAAACATGGCAAAGGAGCGGGGCGTTGATCTGAATCAGATGGCCCATCAAATGGGCATTACATTGCCTAAGTAAATAAAGCACTTTATCAGTTTTCGGGTCTTGATAAAAACCGCTCTTTGGAAACATCCGGGGAGCGTACGGCCCCGATGTAATAACTGATAAAGGAGTATATACAATGGACAACGATTTTGCGACTGGCTATGCGCTGGGCAGCGATTCTAACGGCGGAAACTGTAACAATGGCGGCTTTTGGGGCGGTGACGGCTGGTGGGCTATCATCATCTTCGCCATGATCTTTGGCTGGGGCCGCGGCGGTTTCGGCGGATTCGGCGGTGGCGGTGCCAGCACTGATCCCGGCCTCCAGGGCCTTGCCACCCGTGCAGATGTAAACGAGGCCATTGCCTTCAACGGTGTGGAGCGCGGCATCTCTGCTATTCAGCAGGGCATCTGTGACAGCACCTATGCCCTAAACAACAGCATCACCAACGGCTTCAATAACACCAATGTTGCTCTGCTTCAGGGCTTCAACGGCATCCAGTCCCAGATGTGCAACATGGCCGCGCAGACTCAGGATTGCTGCTGCCAGACTCAGCGGGCCATTGACGGTGTGAATTACAACATGGCCACCAACACCTGCGCCATTCAGAACACTATCCAGGGCAGCACCCGCGATATTTTGGAAAACAACAATTCCAACACCCGTGCCATCCTGGATTTCCTGACTCAGAGCAAGATTGATTCCCTCCAAGCTGAGAATCAGTCCCTCAAGCTGGCTGCGTCTCAGGCTAACCAGAACAGCTATCTGACCGCCACTCTGGACGCTCAGACCTCTGAACTGATCCGGCGCATCAATCCCATGCCCGTGCCTGCCTATCAGGTGCCCGCCCCCTATCCCTATTGCGGGGCCTATAACAACGGCTGCGGCTGTGGCTGCTAAACGGGTCGATTTCGACCCCTTTAACTTTCCGGCTCTGCCGTGACTATTTCGGGGCGGTGGGCAATAGTCTGCCGCCCCTGATTTTTGGAGGTAAAATATATGTCTTGCAAACCTGTATGTAAGCTTTGTGACCGGCTTGTGCTCTCGCAGGCGGTCACCTTTACTGGTGGGAATCTGGAGATCAACCTGCCTGCTGGTTCCTACAATAACGGAGAGAAGTATTGTATCGTTGTGGCCCAGGCGATCCCTGAAACTACCACTATCAATGCTCCGGTATATATCACCATCGGGACCGGGACAACGCTCTACCCGCTGACCAAGCGTAACTGTGCTCAGGTGACCGCCTGTGGCATCCGTACCCGCACCCGCTACTCCGTCTGCGTGGTTACTACCCCCACCGGCGGCTCGTTCCGTATGCTGGGCGCTCCCTGCTGCTCCCCCAGCAACAACCTTTCCGGCATTGACGGTGGGACTGCCACTGCCCCCGCGACATAAAGGAGGGATACAGTATGAAACGATCTACTAAAATGCTCCTGATGAACCAGGGGAGAGAAAAGGGCCGCCATTTCGGTTTTGAGTATGATGACTGGAAGATGAAAGATTATTTTCCTTATCCTGACCGTGTAGAGGGTCGCTTTCGGGATCGCCAGGGCCGTGAGCACTACGACAATGGGCGATATGCCCCCAGGTCCGCAATGATGGAACCAGAGGACAGAGGATATCGCAGATATTCAGACGGTAGGTTTGCGCCCAGGTCGGATATGTATGGGCCTGATATGGGCCGCTATCTTCCCTACCATGACCAGCCCATGGGCCATTTTGACGAGAACAAACACTGGCCGATAAACGATAGATACGAGGGCCGCCCAATTGGGTTCAATCGTGACTGGGTGCAAATGGGAGATTCCGATGCGAGTGTACCGCAGTATCGGGAAATGGACCACATACCCGGTCATCGTGCTATGAGTGGATATTCTGACAGCAATTATTCCCCAAAGTTTGACCAGCAAATGGCCGATGAGTGGACCAGCCACATGGAAAATGAGGATGGGACAAATGGAGCCCATTGGACATTCGACCAGGCAAAACAGGTCATGGCACAACGTAGTCTGGGTTATGATCCCTACGAATTTTGGGCCGCACTCAATATGATCTATTCTGATTATGTTAAAGTAGCGAAGAAATTCGGTGTCGGGGATAAGATCGACTTTTATGTCGATATGGCGAAAGCTTTCCTGGACGACAAGGACGCTGGTCCCGATAAACTGGCGAAGTATTATAAGTACATCGTAAGATAAAAAAGTCCGCCCTCAAAATTGGGGGCGGATTTGTTACTAACGCAAGATTTTGTGTGATATGATATAGCGAAAAAAGTTGACAAAAACGAGCGTTTATAAATTAGAAGATAACTTTACTCCTCAATATATGAAGATAATCGATTAAAAATTTATGAACTTCTTAAATTTTCAAAAAAGAAAAGTGCCGGTATATCAGCACTTTCCCGACTTTTGTTACTAACCGTGTTACTAACCCGTTACTAACGCCTGGTTTTTGGTGATTATTTTTTATGCGATTTTTGCCATTTCGGTGGCAAGCCAAGTGGGGTCCGGGTGAGTGTATTGCGCGGTAATATTGCCACGCTGGGAGTGTCCGACAATGAACTTTAGGGCCATCTCATCCACCCCAGCTATTTTAGCTCTGGTTACGAATGTGTGGCGGCACCAGTGTGGTGTGGCATCAGGCACCCCCAGAGCGTCCATGACACCTTTGAATGCGGAGGCCCGATACCATCTGTCTGATACGGGATTTCCGTCCTGATGGATAATAGTATCTGCCTGATCTGCCATCCAACGGTCAAAGTATAGACGGATTTTTGGATGAACAGGAACGGTCCTACCCTTCCCAGCTTCAGTTTTGCTGCCGCCAGTTAAGCATCCTGTGTCTGGATCAAAGTTGAATGGAGTGAGGGACAAAAACTCGTTGATACGGAGGCCGGTATAGCAGAGCATGAGCACCGTGTCAGCCCATGGGAATCCTTCTTTAGCCAGCTTCTCCAGTCTTGCCATCTGTAGGTCGTCAAAGGCACCTTTGGTGTGCTTCGGACCGACCTTCGGGACCTGAATAAAAGCGGAGTAGTCCTTCGCAACAATGTCACGTTCCATTAAAAATTTAAACAGAGCTTTGATAAGGATGCAGTCGTTATTAATGGACGAGCTAGACATACCATCCGCCGCATCCTGGTCAATGATAGCCTGGAGATCATCAATAGTAATACTCCTGGCCTTCCGGTCAGCTAGAGCCCCTACACGGCTCCAAGAGGCTTTATAGGATGCCACGGAGGCAGGTCCAGCTATCCTGTACTTTCGAGCGGACCATATCTCATAAGCCTGCCCCCATGTCGTATTGATTGTATCGGCGCTGATATGATTCCCAGCTTGGATTTTCTTGACTAATTCATCCAAGGCGGCCTGTGCCTCGGCGGCCTTCGCATGGTAACTGACGGCTGTTTGGATTACATATCCACGCTTATCTCGCTGGGATATCCTGACACAGTATGGACGGCTCCGGTTACCGGATAGTTTGACCACAGTTCCGGTCCCATTTGCTCGCTTCATGGTGCTCCTCCTTTTTATGGTTGCACCCGTGGTCCCAGTATGATACAATAAAAGGGCGCAAAGGTGCCTTGGATTTATCGGTTTGGGGTGCTTTGCTTCCCGTTGATGTTGGTAGCATCTACGGCCCGCCCTCGGTGTTGGTAGCACCGGGGGCTTTTATTTTTTAAGAAAAATCTGCATAGTCTGTAAAATGCCAACTACAATCGTATAAAGTAAACAGCTTTCTATCCTGCCCTAAAGTATTAATTTTTGAAATTAAAAAAGTTCTTCCTACAACGGAGAATATGAGCTCTGCAAATTTTCCGTGTTTGTGGCAGTGAACAGTTGCTTTAGATAAATCACCATTTATAGCATAGTAAAGCTTTCCTAGATAAAATTCATCTACATAACGTTCGGTTCCTTTTGCGGTGTTAAAGAATGCGATTAACGGATACTGTGATTTTTTCCCGCTTTTTGTTTCTGGCTGATATAAAATGTAACTTCTGGGCAATCCGTAGCTATAAGGCCCATCAAAACAAATTGAATTGAAATTGATATAAAAGTCTGTTGGGATAATCTTTGGCACTGTTTCATCTAAAGCTTTCAAATCCCCTAAAAAATAGTTGATTTGATTAATAGCAATTTGTAAAATTTTTTTGTTATTAAAGTTATAGCCTGTCCAAGCTATTCCTTCTCCAATATATGAACAGTTACATACTTGAAAGGGAAGGTAACGAAAAAACATCATTTTTTCTTCAATGGCCTGACTATTTTTTAGCCATACCTCTTTTGACAAATTCTCTCTGTATATTCTTGAGTTGAGTAAAATTGCAATCCTTTCTTTTCCGTATTTTTCAATCTCTGATGTTCTTTCTTTATCTTGTTGTATTTCTTTTATGTCATCACTAAAAGCTTCTTGCTCATAATATATCCGATTTAACTCTTTCGTTTCATGCAAATAAGAACGAAAACGACCGAGAATATTTTTCACGAGGAACTCTCCCTTGCTCTTATACCTAAAAATACAACTCCGTCGCCAAATTCCCGTAGGTATACCAACAGACGGCCTTTCGCATGAAGTCCTCAGTTACTCCAAAATACTCAGCTAGATCCCAAATTTCTGTATGACCTTCTGCCACAGCATCGTCTAGTTCATCGACTGACAGCGCCCGTTCGACAGCCCATTTGTCTGCTTTGTATTCATGCTTCGCAACAAGATCGAACGGACTGTTTACTTCATGGGTGGCTCCCGTTGCATAGTGCCCACACTCATGAAGCATAGCGGATTTTTCCTCTGCCTTTGTTTTCAACCTTTTTTTGTCAAGAAATATGCCCCAAGTTTCATAAGGAGGCTTTAGTTTTAGAGTGGTCGCTTTAGAATCCTTTTTGCTGAACGGGAGCCTCCTATCAAATACAAAGACTCCCTCGAGGTCTAACCATTTATATAGGCTATTTAGATTCTCCATTTCTCTTCTTCCTTGCATCATTAAGCTGTTTTGCCATTGATAGAAGGATTTGCTTATCTGCCTCGGTCAAGTCTTTGCTTTCGTTTTGCATCGCAAAAGTAAAATCATCAAAAGTTATCTCGCGCTCATCCTCTTGGGTGGGCGCTTTTTTTGTTTCTTCTCCAGTCAAAAGATAATCTACAGAAACGTTGAAATACTCTGCAATCTTCATAAGCGTAGTTGTGTCTAGGGATTTTTTTCTCCCATTTTTCAAGTCAGAAAGCACACTACGCCTAAAGCCAAGCTCTCCGCATAGACCTCCTGGAGTAATCCCTCGTTCTTTACAAAGTGCATAAATATTTTCGTACAAATTGTACATTTGTGCGTACCTCCGTTTGTGCAAGCGAACAAAAGTACGCAAGAACAGAAAAACTGCTTGACTTGTACGTGAGAATGTACTAGAATACTCACATAGACAGCCCGTCTAACGTACTTATTTTGTTTGGTGACGCTTACATAATAGTACATTTAGACGTACTTGTCAACCATAAATGTACGGAAGGAGGTATTTTCGTGGATTCATGCAAATTCACGTCGTTTGGTTTGTGCGTAAAGACGGAGCTGCTAAAGCGTGGAAAGACGCAGAAGTGGCTGGAGGAGGAAATCACAAACCGAACGGGGCTTTTTGCAGACAGTGGGTACATGGACAAGATTTTGAAGGGGAAGCGAAATGCTCCAAGAGTTGTTGAAGCAATTCGGGAAATTTTGGAAATCCAGGAGTGCGATCAGGATAGCACGGAAGCTGTCCTATAAAAAGGACTGAATGGGGGAGGGGGTGAGAGAGGTGGAATGCCCATCATGTCGGGCCAAAAATCCGGATCGTGCGAACTTCTGCAAGTCGTGCGGTACAAAGCTAAAAGAAGTGTGCGACTGCTGGATAAAAAAAGAGCCATATAACTGCGGGCAGGAGAAGTGCCCTGGTTACAGGCTCTTTGTGGTGGAGAAGTCAAAGACCTAATTGACTTTTTGCAAGCTCACATCCGAAATCAATGGCGAATTGGCGCAGACCTTCTGCTGTGAATTGCCCGACGGAGAGCAAGGCTTTTTTGAAACGAACTACTGCGACTTGTGTTTTTGGAGTTTCTGAAACAATGTCTGAAAGTGAAGCAGTCAGTTTGCTACGTTGTAGATCGTCAAGTTGCTCTTCTTCCTCAAGTAATTCAGCAACGGCATCCATGGCGGATTTTGTCCACGGATAAGGGGACCCGCAATTTTTACAAAATGCGGCTCTTTCATATTTTGGATTTCCAAGTACAGCGCCACCGTATGACCACGTTCTTATAAACTCTCCGCATGATGGGCATTTATCAATCATTTCCGCTCCGCATTTTTCACAAAATTCTTTTCCATCTATCGGAGCCCTTGTGATAAGTACATGCCCGTTTGTGCAGATATGGGCGCATCTATCCATAAAATCACCTCCCTTCTCCACCAGTATACCACGACAGGAAACGGAGGTAAATATGAAGGAAGCGGCCAATAAAATGACCAGAAAGGAGGAAACCATGAAGAAGCAAGAGACCCCACCTATCGGGGAGAAGGAGATCCTATCACATTCAAATGTGCCGGTTTATCTGGCGGCTCAGTTCATCGGATGGTCCACACCCACGCTGTACCGGGCGCTCCAGGAGCAGAGGGCACCCTTTGGCTTTGGAGTACAGAATCAGGAAACTGGAAGCTGGGCCTATAACATCTCGCCGGGGCTTCTGGTGAAGTACAAACGGGGTGACCTACCTACTTACAAGCTTCGGGAGGTTGAGGAGCTGGCGGTGGATGGGATTGAGCGAATCGTAAACGAAAGACTATCCGGCTTACAGACTATTTTGAGTGCGGCTTTGTCAGCAACAAAATAATTGCCCCCACCCGTGATGGCGCACGGATGAGGGCGGAAGAACAGGACACGTCCTAGTACCTTGTATTTTAGCATGGTGCGGGACGGAATACAAGGAGGAAAGTTATGAAGTATGAAGAATATCAGTCTATGCTGGACGGGCTTGGTTATCGGATGAGGGAAGTTGTGCTAAAAGATGTGGCCAACGACCCGGAGTTAAATATAGAGCAGAAAGTCACGTTGGCCAAATTGCAATACTAATCTGGAGCAAATCTAAAGGAAGTGCCATATGAAAGATAATGAAATAAAATCAGTCCGACCTCGTGGAACAGACAGCGCAAAGGTAATTCAAGTTATTGTTACAAAGTCTTTAGAGGGCATTGGAACAGAGGAAGATCCTTGCAAAATTCAAACACGATATTGGAGTTTAGACGGAATCTTGCTGGCAACCAGTTCCTGACTTACGTTCAGCCTCTTTTTCATCGGCTAGTTTAGATATTTCGTCGAGAAGCTGCTCTTCATCATTTCTGGCAATATACCATTTTTCGATCAAAAGCTCGATCAATTTGAGGAGTTTTTTTGCTTCACCAGGGTCAACATCAATGATTAGTTCTACATCTTTTTCCATATGTGCCCCAATGTTTCCAATTTTTCGGAGTCCATCTATCGCCTTCCACTGAGTAGGAGATACCTTTCCTTTGAGCGATGTAATCTCCGCGTTCAAGTTTTTCTCCTTAATATCCCAAAAATCATGGATCATGCCCTGTAAGCAACGACGTGCCAATGTAGCGGATGCCTTTGGACTTAAGTCTACTATGGATACGGCTTCTTCATAATCAGATCGAATTGCCTCTGGAACATATTCAGGAAGAAAGATTGCCATAGACGGGGGGTAGGAAAAACTGAATTTCATATTTTTGTTTTTCCAATACGGAGACATTTTAATGGAGGTTTTCCCGCAGTTTGGGCAAATGCTGAAATCAATTTGAACAGCATTGGTTATAGCATCTGCTTCACTCATTCCTTCTAGATCTGCACTACCATGTGAAGGATAGTAGGTTGTGTTGATATCTCCGTTGTCAAAACAAGTGTGATTGCAGTATGGGCAAAGATAACCCATAAAAACACCGCCTTTCGCCCACATTCTACCATATCACGGCGAAAGGAACAACAAAAAAACGCCCCATCAGGTGTTGAGACCACCTGACGAGGCTGGCAAACCTAACTGACCACACCAATTAGGCTTGATGGATATATCATACTAGAACACTTGTTCTCTGTCAAGCCGGAAAGGAAAATTTTATGAAAAAAACACTTGACGAGAACGACAGCATTAAGGACCTTGGGACGCAGAGCCGGAATTCTAGGATGCACATGAACAATCTGGAACGGGATCATTATGGAGTTGATGTGCCGGAGCTGCTTAAAACGGTTCGGAATTTAGCTGAGGTCTTGGCGAGAATCCTGGACCGGGAGGACAGAAATGAAAACTCCAAATGAGACAGTCCGCCGTATCACCCAGCGGGCTATGGAGCGGCACCGGCTGTCGCAAAGGGGCCTTGCCCATGAGATTGGATGCGGCGATGGCTCTATTGCAAAGCTTCTGGACGAGCAGGAGGTTCGTCTTACTCAGGAGCAGTGGTTTTATTTGATGACGTTGGGAGGAATCAAAATTGTTTGAGTTTTTTTCCGCAGTGTGCGTGGTGTGCATCGTGATCTGTACCGCCCTCGCTGTGGCGGAATTTATGGAAAAGAGGCGGAAAAAGTGAGAACACGAAATGAGCGCCGTCAGCGGCGGCAAGAGCGGTTTTGGACCGGCATGGTGATCCTCTTTGGATGCCTGGTGTTCTGGTTGGGTGCCGCCGTAGGGATACAGGTGGCGGGGCTATGAACCGGGGGCCTTCATTCAAAGTAGGGCCCACGCCAAGAGATGTAAATGTGGAAGAAATCGTTTCTGAGTGCGAAAAGTGCCAGGGAGAGATCTACACAGGCGGACTCCGGTTTTTCTGGGCTGGAAGATGGATTTGCCCAAACTGCTTCAGATATGCTGTGCGTAAGGTTTTATGGGAAAACCCGGAAGAAATTGCCCTGGAGATGGGCGTAGAGGTGGAACGGTATGAGTAAATGTACATATTCCTGCATTGATGCGGAACACAACACTTGGAGCGGAGCCTGCGGATTCCTTACGCAGTTTGAGGCAGACGGCCCCCAGGAAAACGGATGGGATTCCTGCCCCCGCTGTGGGCGGGAGATTGTACAGGAGGATTGATGATGGAGGCGCTAATCCAGGTCAAGCAGCTCCCTGTTATTGAGGAGCATCTGCGCTCCATGAAGGAAGCGGTGGACAAGCGGGTAGAGGAAGCACTCTCCCTTGTCTGTACAGAGGAAACGGTTCAGTCCGTAAAAAATATCCGGGCCGACCTGAATAAAGAGTTTCAGGTCTTGGAGGAGCAGCGGAAAGAGGTAAAGAAAGCTGTCCTCGGCCCCTATGAACAGTTTGAGGCGGTCTATAAGGAGTGCGTCAGTGACGCTTACCGCTGGGCGGACTTGGAGCTAAAAAAGAAAATCAACGATACTGAGAACGAGATCAAGAAGCGCTGTGAGGACAGTTTGCGTGAGTATTTTGACGAACTTTGCGCGGCCGAAAGAGTAGATTTCGTCCGGTATGAGCAGGCCGGTATTGTTGTGGATATGGCGTCCGCCAAGCAGAAAACGCCCAAGAAACTGCGGGAAAAGTTGGCGGATTTCGTGGCCGGGATTTCACGCAGTATGGAGCTTATCTCCGGCATGGACGGCGCCGAGGAGATCATGGTGGAGTTCAAGCGGACGCTGGACGCTCCGGCGGCCATTACCACGGTCCAGGAGCGCCACCGGCGAATTGAAGCCGAGAAGGAGGCCCAGGTGCTCCGGGAAGCGCAAAGGGCACGGGAAGCTGAGGCAGTGGCGAGGGTAGAAGCCGCCGCACCTCAGATCGTGGAGCCGCCCATTGAGGCTGAGAAGGTCTACCGCTGTACATTTACTGTATTCGCTACAAAGCCGCACTTAAAGAAATTGAAAGAATTTTTGATTCAGGAGGACATCCGGTATGAGTAACGAAGTTAGAAATACATCCGCTATTGCCGAGTTTGAAGATAAAACACCAGCCCCACGCAGAGTTGGCGCGGAACTGGCCGCCAGCCGGGAGGCCCAGGAGGTTCAGGTTGCCATGGTGGCCGCCAAACGGTTTCCGAGGGACGAGGTAGAAGCATATAACCGTATCCTGCGGGACTGCCAGCGAACCAGCCTTGCGGAAAAGGCCATGTATGAGTTCCCACGCGGTGGGCAGGTCGTGACCGGCCCTTCGGTCCATCTAGCTAAGACACTGGCCAGAGGATGGGGAAATATTGACAGCGGTTTTAAGGTCCTGGAGCAGACCGCCAAGGAATCCACGGTCATGGCTTATTGCTGGGACCTGGAGACGAACTACCGGGAAACAAAGGTGTTTACCGTTCCGCATATCCGTGAGACCAAGAAGGGAGCCTATCCCTTGACAGACCCACGGGATATCTATGAGATGGTGGCGAATCAGGCGGCACGGCGGGAGCGATCTTGTATCCTGTCCGTCATCCCCGGTGATGTTGTGGATGCGGCAGTTGGGCAGTGTAACGCTACCCTCGCAGGGAAAAGCAGAATGCCGCTGGTGGACATGGTTCGGGCATTGGTCAAAAACTTCCAGGAGCAGTATGGCGTAACAGCAGAGATGCTGGAAACGTACATCGGTTGTAAAAAGGAGGCATTTTCCCAGCAGAGCGTGGTGCGGCTAAAGAACGTGTATAACACTCTGCGGGATGGCTCCGCCAACGTAGAACAGTATTTTGATATGTCCCAGGTATCCCCTGCCGACGAAAAGCCGGAGGAGTCCCAGGATACGCCACAGAACGCCGCCCCCAGCGAGGAGCAGGTGAGCCTGAATGACCTATAACATCATCTCCACCGGCTCCAAGGGCAACGCCGTGATTATAAACAAATCCATTGCAATAGATATCGGGGTACCCTTCAAGGCCCTGGAGTCGGTCAAAAAGGACCTGCGGCTGGTGTTGCTGACCCATCGGCACTCTGACCACTTCAACCCCCGGACGGTGCGGGCGCTCCATAAAGAGCGCCCTACCCTCCGCTGGGGGTGCTGCGAGTGGATGGTGGGGCCGTTACTGGAGGCCGGGGTGGACAAGCGGCGGATTGATGTGTACAAGCCTGGCTTCTTTTGTGAGTACGACTGCATATGCACGCTGACCCCGGAACTGCTGACACATAATGTTCCAAACTGCGGCTACCACATATCAGACCGGGAGTGCAAGCGTTTGTTCTACGCCACCGACACCGGTACCCTGGACGGCGTGGAGGCCAAGGGATACGACCTCTACATGGTGGAGGCCAACCACACCAGAGCCGAGCTGGAGGCCCGTATGGAGGCCAAGAGAGCCGCTGGGGAGTTCTCATATGAGTGGGCGGCGGCACAGAATCATTTAAGCAGGGAACAGGCCGAGGACTGGCTTTATCAGCAGATGGGGCCGAACAGCCGATACATATTCCTGCACCAGCATCAAGAGAAAATAGATTTGGGGGGCGGAAAGAAATGACACAGACAGAGAAGGTCCTTCGGCACCTGGAGGAGTTTGGTAGTATTACGCCTCTGGAGGCACTGGACCAGTACGGTATTATGAGGCTTGGCGCCAGGATATGGGACCTACGCCATATGGGTAGGGCTATCCGCTCTGAAGATGTGAGGGGCCAGAACCGCTTCGGAGAGCCAACCAGGTACGCACGATACATCATGGACAACAAATAACCTGGAGGAAACTGATCCGTGATAACTGAGAGGAGGCGGTGAGATGGCAGGACGGCCCAAGGAGGGCATTGAGTTCTCTGGATGGGCCACCGACGTTTTTGACGATCCGAAGATAGACAAGCTGATAGACGGCCAGGGTGTGGCCGGATTCGCTATCTACTTCTATCTTTGCCAAAGGGCTTTCGGGCTCCATGGATACTACTTGGACTGGACCTGCGATGAAGCCGCAAGCGTCGCCAGACGCATCGGCGGTGGAGTTGGGTCAAAGGCGGTCACGAATACCGTCGGGCTGTGCTTACGTATTGGCTTGTTTGAAAACACGCTGTACGAGAGGCATGGAATACTGACAAGTCGGGGTATTCAGCGGAGTTTTGTTCCGGCGCTGAAGAAGCGCCGCGTAAAGTCTGTCATAGCCGATTACTGGCTTTTGGACGCCGACGAAAGCGCCGGTGTGGTTCTCATACCCAAAAACAGCAGATAAGGACTATTTGTCGCTTGCAAATGCCCATTTGCTACATGCAAATGACATATAGGAATAGGATAGGTATAGGGATAGGATAGGTAGTTCTATAGATAGCACTCAAAAGACTATACCCTCTACTACTAACGGGGGTGATGCTGCGTTCTACTGAAAGTCTATCTATAGAAGTACAGGGAGCATGACCGAGCAGCAGCCCAGCAGAAAAGAGAGTGAGGTCATCATGACAGAAAAAGATATAGACGGACTGTTCGGTTTATTGTCTGTTTATTTCCCCAACAATCCAAAAACAAAAGACAAAACACTGAAAAACGCATGGCTTTTGGTTTTGGAGGAGTATGGCCCAGAGGAAGTAAAACTGGCCCTGAAGCAATTTTTGAGGGAGAGCAAAAACTTTCCCTTTGTGCAGGAGATCGCCATGAGATGCCCCAGAAGGACAACAGCAGGGGAACGAAATATATTGCCAGGGCAGTCCGAACAAGAGCACATGGAGCGAGCGAGGAAATGGCAGGCAGAGTGGCATGAGGAACTGCATAAGCTGGGACTTCCAACAATGCGTGAGGCATTGAAACAGGGCATGAGCCTGACGCAGTGGAACAAGGCGCTAAAGGAGGGTGGAGCATGGGACTGACAGGAGTGGACCTGGCTCGGCTGGGCCCTTCGGCTCAACGGCAGGTGCTTGAAAAGCTGGGGAAGCAGGCTGCGGCAAAGGAGAGCAAATACCACAATGAGCCGGACAGCCGGGGCAAGCTGCGCTTTGACAGCAAAAAAGAGGCCCGGCGATACGATGAATTGTTAGTATTGCTCCGTTCTGGGAAAATACGTGACCTTCGCCTCCAGAGGCAGTACACGCTCCAGGAGAGCTACATCACGCCGGAGGGCGAGCGGGTCCGAGCTATCCGCTATGTGGCGGATTTTTCCTACGAGCGGCCCACTATGCCGGATCAGAACGGTACTGTTCACTGGGTGCCGGTGGTGGAGGATGTCAAGAGCAGAGCCACCAGGACGGCTCAATACGAGATAAAAAAGAAGCTCCTGCTGGAGCGATTCGGGATCTCAATCAAAGAAGTCTGAGGAACCAGGAGAAAAATAAGATGAATACTGCAACGACGAACCATATGGACGATATTAAGCGTGCCCTGTTGGGCGACAAAGAGGCGGCCAAGCTAACCCATCTATCCCTGTTTTCCGGCATTGGAGGCTTGGATCTTGCGGCGGAAATGGCTGGATTTAAAACCGTTGGACAATGTGAGTGGGCGGACTATCCGACAAAGGTGCTGGAAAAACACTGGCCAGATGTGCCACGCTGGAGGGACATCAGGACGCTGACAAAGGAGAGCTTTTATGAAAAAACAGGACTGCGAACAGCTGACATTGTTTCAGGAGGATTTCCGTGCCAGCCCTTCTCCGTTGCCGGGAAGCGAAGAGGCAGTGACGATGACCGTTACCTCTGGCCTGAAATGCTTAGAGTTATATCGGAACTCCGGCCCGCTTGGGTCGTTGGCGAGAATGTTGCTGGGATCGTCAATATGGCACTCGACCAGGTGTACGCTGACCTGGAAAACGAAGGTTACTCCGTCCAAGCGTTTATTATTCCGGCTTGTTCCGTCGACGCCCCGCACAGGAGGGACAGATGCGCGATTATCGGGTGTAGAGCGCTGGAAAGAAAACATAACGGGAGAGGACGGAGAACCTATTCTTTGGAAAACTCCGATTGCGTCAGATTCGGCGAACCGGAAGTTTTATCACAACAGCAGGGGCGAGCCAAATTTGAGCGGGATGGTGAAGATGTGGCCCACGCCGAAAGCGCAGAACAGCAGAGGGAACGGAGAGAGGCACGGAGACGGAGGGCCGAGCCTGGACGTGGTGGCTGGTGGCCAGCTGAACCCAACGTGGGTAGAGTGGCTTATGGGATTCCCTCTCGGGTGGACAGACTTAAATGCCTCGGAAACGCAGTAGTTCCCCAGCAGTTTTATCCGGTGTTTCAGGCCATAGCGGACATAGAGAAGAGGATTATACATGGATGACATTAAATTAGCGATGCTCGGCTCAAAAGAGGCGTCCAGACGGCTGACGGATGCGGGGGTGCTGCTGCCGTGTCCCAAATGCGGCATGCCTGGAGAAGTGTATGAGTATCCCGGAGAGGATTGGAGCCAACCGTACACAGCCAAGTGTAAGAAAAACGACTGCTTTTGGATTGGAAAGGACTATCCGACAAAGAAGCAGGCAATCAGGGAATGGAACACCCGCGCGCCGATTCTGAGCGCGGAGGAGATGGAGATGCTGGATGAAGCTACTTGAATTATTTGCAGGAACACGCTCTGTAAGTAAGGCGTTTGAAAAGAAAGGCCATCAGACGTATAGCATAGAGTGGGACAAGTCATTCCCGGATATCAGCCTTTATGCAGATGTACTGACTGTGACGGCAGACCAGATCCTGCGAGACTTTGGGCGACCAGATGTGATATGGGCGAGTCCAGATTGCAGTACATACAGTATCGCAGCGATCTCCCATCACCGAAGGAAAGAAGAAAACGGAAACCTTGCTGCGGTCAGCGATTACGCAAAGTTCTGCGATCGAGTAAACCTTCACGTTCATG